>DAITPE010000276.1:0-7649 GCA_036833775.1 Pyrinomonadaceae bacterium
GATGTTTTGATATTTCATTATTTTTAGTCACGAATGCCACGAATAACACGAATTATACATTTAAATATTCGTGCAATTCGTGTTATTCGTGGCTGATTTTTGATTTCAATACTTGAACACCATCGCAGCCATATTTACGCCGCCGCCGGAAGCGCAGAAAACTATGTTGTCGCCGCGTTTCAGTTTGTTATTTGCGATCGCGTCGTGCAAAACCATCGGGATACACGCCGAACCCGTGTAGCCCCATTTCTGCATGATCGTGTGCGTTCGTTCCCAACGCAGATTCATCGCCGCCATCACTTCTTTGATCGTGGAAAGGTTGACCTGCGTCCATAGAAAAAGGTTGATGTCGTCTAAAGTCAGTTCGGCGCGGTTCACGACTTCGTTGACGATCTTCTGCCAGCCGTAAAAATTTATTTCGGGCGGCATTCGTTTGGCGAAACGGACTTTGTTAAAGTAATTTTTCTCTAAAACTTCCGCATTTATCGGCATTTTCGAGCCGCCGGCGAAGATTCCGAGGTAATCGTGATATTCGCCCATCGCCTCTAACTTCGATGACAGCAAGCCGCTTTCGCCTGTTTCGTCGGCTTTTAAGACGACCGCGCCCGCGCCGTCGGCAAAGATCGTCGCGGTTTTCTTTTCCGTCCAATCCAAATATTTCGTCATCGCGTAAACGCCGATCACGAGAATATTTTTGTAATTCTTATCCGCGATAATGTATTTGCAAGCCGTGTCCAAAGCCGTCACAAATCCCGCGCAAGCGCAATTCGTGTCAAAAGTTCCGGCATTCTTCGCCGCTAAACGATGCTGAACGACGACGGACGTGCCGGGCGAAAGATATTCGGGCGTGTCGCTCGCAACAATTATCAAATCAAGCTCGTCGGCGGAAATTCCCGCCGCAGATAAAGCATTTTCCGCCGCTTCGGTCGCAATGTCCGCCGCGCTTTGGTCGTCGGCAAGGACGTGACGCTCTTCGATGCCGAGATTATTAACGACAAAATCGTTAATATCTTCGCCGAGCATCGCGCTCAGGTCGGCGTTGGTCAAAACTTTGTCGGGGACGGCGATGCCTGTTCCGATGATTTGTGCATTTCTCATATAAAATCAGTAAAAATAGAATAAAATCTTCAAAAATAAACAATAAACTCAATAAAAAAGTGTTCTGCAATCAAAATTATTTCGCCATACGCTCGCGGAATCGAAATTTTCACCAACGCAATCGTGTATTTTAGTCGCGGAATCGAAAATAACATCGACGGAATCGCAAACGACATCAACGGAATCGAGTAAGACAATCACGGAATTGCAAATAACATCAACGAAATTGTGTTTTACAGTCGCGGAATCGCAAATGTCAGTCACGGAATCGCAAATGTCGGTCGCGGAATTGCGTGTAAAAGTCGCGGAATCGAGTGTGTCAGTGGCGGAATTGCGTTATGCGGTCGCGGAATCGCCTTTAACAGTTACAGAATTACGTTTTACATTCGCGGAATCGTGTTTTACATTCGCGGAATTACACTTTTACTTAAAATTTAAGCTTATTCAAAGAACAAAAATTTAAAGTTCGCACCGATTTTTCAATCGTTTGATAATATAAACTCTTTCACCTTTCGATTAAATTCGTCGGCGTTTTCAACGAAGAATAAATGACTGCCGTTTTTGACGATTTCCAGACGCGCATTCGGCATCTTTTCGGCGAGATTGATCGAATTTTGCATCGGAACGACCTTGTCCTTATCGCCTGTAATTATCAGCGTTTCGTTTTTTATATCGCTCACGCGGTCTTTGTAATCGAACGTTGTCGCGGCGGTCAGTTGCGCCATATAAACCTTTTCGGGCACGACCGAATTTTCACGAAGTTGGCACACTTTTTCGACCGTTTCGGGAAATTTCGCCGTAAATTCAGACGTAAAAGCCGGAATCATAAATTTTCTGATGCGCTCGGTCGTGTTCATTCCGTCGGTCGATGCAAAAGCCAACAAAACTTCCAGATCAGGCGGAACGTGTTGCGCGCCGCCGAAGCTCGTGCAGGCTAGAATCAACTTGCCGAGCCGCGCAGGGAAGTTGAGCGCAAATTTTTCGGCAACAAATCCGCCGAAACTCGCGCCGAGAATATGCACTTTTTCGATGTCGAGTTCGTTTAAGATTTGCAAAACGTCGTCAGCGAACAGCTTCATCGAAAGATTCGTTAAATCTTCCTCGTTTTCGGCTTGCGACCGTCCGATACCGCGCGGATCGAACGTGATAACCTTAAAATCCTTCGATAAATCGTCGATTTGCCGAAACCAATTCCACGCGCCCGAAGCAAAACCGGGAATTAACAAAAGCGGTTCGCCCGCGCCGTGAGTTTCGTAGAAAATTTTCATAAAAATTTAGTCTAGGAAGTCTGGAAAGCTTAGGAAGTCTAGGAAGGAGATTTTTTTTTTCTTCCCAGACTTTCCAGACTTTCCAAACTTTCCAGACTGTCAAACTAATTTGTCGCGTGAAATTTCACCATTCGCCATTGGTTGTAACCCGTTAAGTCCTTTGAATTAAAGTGACCGTAGGGATAAGCCGTGAAACGGACTTCGCCGTTTTGCGAAGGAATCTGCGACGTGTAATAGCCGTAAACGACGTTGCCATAACCGATAACTTCATCGACAGTTGACCACATCGAATAAACGTAAGTGCCTTCGTAGTGCGAAGATGCGTTGATGTTGTTCAAAATATTCGACACGCCGACGACGAAACCGAAATATAAATAGCCGGGATAAAGCCCGTTCGTGTTTGCGCAGGTCGGTGTTGAGCCGTTCGTTTGATAACACGAAACGAGTCCACGATTTGCGCCCGCGATTCCGACGAAAGTATCGACGCTCGACGTTAAAGACTCGCCGAGATTGTAATTTCCGCCGTTCAAAAGATCGTTTCCGCTGCCGCCTAAGATCGCCTTGCGCGTCAACGTCACGCCCATCGAATGCGTCACGATGTCAACCTTCGCCGCGCCCGTGTATGCTTTGACGGCTTGGATAAACGCGCGAATTCTTTGTATATTCGTCAAAGAATGATATTGATTCGCCGAATACAAAGGATTGTTGTCGCCCCAAGTGATCGCGTAAAGCTCCGAATTTTTGTAGCCTTGCGACAGAAAATAATTGCGCGAAGCCGTCCAACCCGTCATCCCGTAAGCATTTCCGTTCGCCGCGTCGGAATTTCCGTGTATAAATATCACGGGCTGATTGACGACCGTGTCGGACGCGTTCGCCTTTCCGCCGAAGCTGTTGCCGCCGCCGTTAAAGTTGTAGCTTGAATAGCCGTTCGCGTTCAGCCACGTCTGAAAATCGGAAGTCAACTGCGCGTTCGCCGAAACCACCGTCAATAAAACAACCGCCAACACCGCGTAAAACCGAATCGAAATTACAATTTTGTTCATCTTTTTCTCCTTTATTTATAAAATTATGGCTTTAAGAAAAGAAGCTTTCGAATTCAGTTAAAATTCGGCTGCGATTTATGTGCGGCGAGCTTCAGTTTGCCGAGTGCCTAAGCAAACGACAAACTGAAGTTCGTCGGACAATGTTTTAGAAACCGAGTTTGAATGCTAATTGAACGACACGCGGACCTGTCGCCGCACGCTCGATGCGTCCGAAGTTCGCGCCGAGAATGTTGTTGTTCGGGTTTGCATAATTTACCCAGTTAAAGACGTTAAAGGCTTCGACACGAAATTCTCCGCGCACTCTTTCGGTAAACGGAATGAATTTGATCATCGAAATATCGACGTTTTTCTGTCCCGGTCCCGTCAAAAGGTTGCGAAGCGAATTGCCGAACGGATTGTCGGGATCGAAAGTTCCCGTTCCGAACGTCGAAGGAACGAAAGCCGCCGTGTTGAAATAGCCGTTCAGACGTTTTGAAACGCCGCCGTTCGTGTAAAGATCGCCCGTGAAATTACGATTGTAATTTGCGCGGCTGATGATCGTCGTGCCGTTCGAGTTTTCGATCGTGAACGGCAATCCGCTCTGGAAAACTGCGATCGAAGCGATTTCCCAATTGCCGAAAACGCCTTTGACGAAAGAATTAGCGTCCTTGAATTTCGGCAGATCGTAAACGCCGCTGATGACAAAACGCTGTTCGCGGTTGAAATCCGAACGCCCGCGATTCGTGCGCCAATTAAGTTGATCGCCCGGAACATTCGTCAATTCGTTCAATGATGCGCCCGAATAATAGTCGATCGATTTTCCGAAAGTGTAAGCTGCAAGGAACTGAACACCGTTCGAAAATCTGCGCGTCAATGAAGCTTGCAGCGAATTATAGGTCGAAAGCGAAGTCGTCTGAATCTGCTGAACGCCGCCCGTCACGTTCTTATTCGCCGCAAAGTTTGCACCGAGCGGATTCGTAAACGTATTCGTCGTTTTGTTGTAAAGCGGCTGATTCAGCGTGATGACCTGCAAAAGATTCGTACCTTTGTTGCCGACATATCCTGCATCGAGCAAATATTTGCCGAACTGCATCTGGAAACCGAAATTAAATTGCTGAACATACGGCGTGACCAGATTCGGATCGACAAAAACACCGCTCACCGCCGCGCCGGTCGGCGTCGGGATATTTCCGTTCAAAGGAAATTGCGACGGCGACGGAACCGGGAAGAACGGATTCGAGAACGGACGCAAACCTGTAAAGACGATCGGCGAAACGACCGAAACGGGAAGCGTAAAATACGGATAATTAAAGAGTTGGGAATTAGCGTAACGCGTCGAAATGCGGTCGTAATAAAGCCCGTAACCGCCGCGCATTACCAAGTTCAACTTCTCATCGAGCAAATAAGCAAAGCCGACACGCGGACCGAAATTGTTTTTATCGACGGGCACGAGCGTTTTCGTCACCGTCGGAATTCCGGCGATCTTTCCGCCTTCCGCTTGCACCAAACCGTTCGGCGGAGTCGCCGGATTTGCCGCCGTTCCCGTCGTTCTGACTTGATTCAAATCCAAATTTACAAGCCGCCCGTCAACATCGACCGGCAAACCGTAAAGGTCGTAGCGAAGTCCGAGATTGACGGTCAAACGATTGTTGATCTTCCAATCGTCTTGAATAAATCCGTTAGTATCTTTGACGCGGAACGAACGATCGAACGTTCCCGAACCGATCAGTGAAAGTCCGTTCGTCAAAGTTGCAAAACTCAAACTTCCGCCCGTCAAGAAATCTTTGAAGCTGGCAAACAAAAGCTGTCCGCGCGAAAACGCATTAAAGTAGAATTTTACGGTCGAATGACGATATTCGCCGCCGAATTTCAAACGATGATTTCCTGCCGTAACCGAAAGCGTGTCGCTGAAATTGTATCCGTTAATGCGCGAAGATTGATCGGCGAGCGTTCCCGAACCGAAGAAGAACGCGGAATCCAATCCCAACACGCGAATCGTCGGCGCACCGGGAAATTGCGCGGCGTTCGGATTCGTAATTCCCAAAGATGCAGCCGTAAAAGGTTCTTCGGGCGTTGAAGTCACACGCAAACGGTTGAAGCCGAAACGCGCCTGATTAACGATGTTCGGCGAGAAAACGTAATTGTCAGTGATCGAATAAAGTTTCTGTTTAATCGTCAGATCGCCGCCGAAACCGATCGTTTGACGTTCGCCGTTGCCCAATCCCGCAAAGTTGTAATTCGCTTGATAAGTCGGGTTGTCGGCGATAAAGAATTTTGCCGAAATATTGTGTTTATCGGTGATCACAAAATCGCCGTTGGCATTGAATTGATTTTCACGGAATCTCGAAACGCCCGATTGCGGAACAACGACCGGAGTCAATGCACTCAAACCCGTCACGCCCGACGACGGAATCGCAAATCTGCCGTTACCGAGTTTCGCGTTCAAAATATTTACAGCAACGGGGCTGATCGTTGCTTCGGCTAATCCGAAAGTTGCTGCAAGTCCGGCGGCGGTTCTGTTTGTATCGGTTAAACCTGCGGGAACTGTCGGCGAGGTCAAGCTGTTCGTCAAAGACATTCCGTTCTTTTCACGCGTTCCTTGATACGAACCGAAGAAAAACACGCGATCTTTCACGACCGGACCGCCGAATGTTGCGCCGAATTGATTTCGATCCAAAACAGGACGCGCAATGCCGCGCGCTTTGATAAACGGTTCATTCGCGTTAAAACGGCGATTACGCAGAAAATAATAAACGCTTCCGTGCAGATCGTTCGTACCGCTTTTCGTCACGGCTTCAACATTTCCGCCCGAATTTCTGCCGTTCGATGCGTCGTAGAGGGAAGTTTGAACGATAAATTCTTGGAGCGAATCGGTTGCGGGAACGGCAATGTTCGGAGTCGAATTCGTTCCGATCGAGTTTGCGTCAACGCCGTTGATGCGGACGCTGTTCGATGTCGTTCTTTGTCCGTTGACGGAAATCACCGCGTCGCCGCGTCCGAGATCGGTCGTGTTTGAAACTCCCGATTGCGCACCCGGCGAAAGCGTCAATAATTGTTGGAAGTTGCGCGTCGGAAGCGGAAGCTGTCGAATCGTTTCGCCCGTCACGACGCGACCGTTCTGCGCAGTTTCGGCTTGAAGAATCGGAGCTTCGACATTTACCACAGTATCGCCGCCGGTAACGCTCAAAGCCGCATCGACAACCGTCGTTTGCGTAATATTTACCACAACTTCAGATTTGTATTTGGCAAATCCTTGTGCGTTGATCTCGACCGAATAACGCGCCGGCGGTAAAAGTTGAAATGAAAAAGAGCCTTCGTTGTTTGAAACCGAATCTCTCGAAAGATTTGTTTCCAAATTTGTCAATTTCACGCTTGCGCCTTGCACGAGTGCGCCGTTCGGATCGGTGACAGTCCCGCTGATCTGTCCGGTCGTGCCTTGTCCGAAAGCGAAATTGACCGTAAACAAAAGGCAAATTGCCGTTATTAATAAAAATTTCTTTTGGAACATTGTAGCCTCCATAAATAAAAATGAACGTCCGTTTTTTATTATTCTCAATTAAAACGGCAAAATTGAAAATTGGTTTAACCAATTAATTCGCTATTTGCCTTTTTCTTAAAGTTTGAAATTTTATCTTCGCTCAAAACGCCGTAAGCAAAGATTTTGGTCAGGCAATTGAGTGCCTGATCGTCGTTTAATCCTAAATGCCTGTTTCCGCCAAAAAGTTTTTCGACCAGAAAATAATTGAAAAATTGCATATATGCGGCAGTAAATACAACCGCGCCGTCAACTCCGGTTCGCAAATCGCCGCGATCTTGCGCGTCGGCAAATTTATCATCAAAGATAGATCGAAACTTTTCCGCCAAACCTTCAAACATCTTCCGAAAATGTTGGTTTTGAAATTCGAGCACATCGATATACATCAAAAGCCAAAAATCCGAATGCTGATTAACCAGATCGCCGACCATTTCGCCCATTTTTCGCAAATTTTCAGGTTCGAGCGGCTCGTCCAGACTTGCGAAAATATCGCGCAGTTTGTCGTCGATCACTTGCAAATATCCGTTAATTATCGATTCGAAAATCGCTTCTTTTGTCGGAAAATAATTATAAAAATTGCCTAATGAAACTTCAGCGTTTCTCGAAATATCGCGCATCGAAGTAGCGTGAAAACCTTGTTTGATAAAAATATCTTTACGGCGAATGCGGTAAACTTCGCCGCACCGCATACCTGTTTCGATCATCAGAGTTGCGACATCGCGGAGC
>DAITPE010000277.1:0-7625 GCA_036833775.1 Pyrinomonadaceae bacterium
TCAGTTTTAGGGGTTACTGCTTTTGGAGTTTCAAACTGAAAAAGTGGCTTTAAATGATGAACATGGATAAAATCTTTTCCGTGTTCTCCATAACTCTTTTCAAAATTGATTTCACAAACTTTACAAGTATATCCGTGAATTTGAATTGCTTGTTTTCTCAATGATGAATCACGCTCGTATTTTGTCGTAAATCTTTGAGTTTTATTTCCCTCAACTGCTGATTCAAATTTAGTTTCATCTGAAATAAATTCAGAAACATCTTCCCAATTAGATTCTAATTTATTTTCAAGAAACTCGATTTTGCCAACCGATGCCAGAACTTCATCTAATTTTTTAGCAGACTCGAATGTTAGTTGTCTTGGTTTACGCAAAGTCTGTTTATCCAACTCAGTTTTAGTTGTAAAAAAAGGGGATTTAATTTCACTTCCGCTAATAAATCGGAGTTGTTTTGTTATTTCCAACGGCACTTCTAAATTCCAATGAGTTAAAGTTGTTGTTGTATAACTTGAAGCAATAATATGCTCTCTTGCATCCCATATATCAGATGTCTTGCAGTTCATTTCTTTAGCCGCATCTTCACGATTGCAAAATTTTCCGACAATTAATTTCCCAGAAACGAATAATCTTCCTTCTTTGACTGTAATAATAAAAACTGTGTCGCCAACTGAAATTCCACATTTGCTTAAATCGTTTCCCGAAATATGCTTAACGGCATATTCGGAAAAATTAGCTTGGCGATTGTCATCCCAAGTAGAATTCTTCCAATAATGAGTAAAATATTTCATTTTTGATAACTTTTTATTTAGTCCAACAAATTGTTGGACTAAATTGTGCAACAGTCTGTTGCACAATTTTATTCATTAGACTTCAGCAAATTTCTCCAAATCAAAATTCATTAAATCGCCGATTCTTTCGATTGTAAAATCGGCGTTCGGATATTTCGAGATTTCCTTTTCGTCAAACGCATAATGACCTTGGCGGGCGAAAACGGTGGTTACTTTTTCCTTCCAGATTTCTTTGATCGCCGTCAAAATGCGTAGTTTGTCGTCAACCAAAACGTAATGTTCGGCAGGATAACGTCTTTCAACGTCGGCTAATTCGTGTTCTTTGTGAATGTAGATCAAAATGTTCGATTCGACCGCTTCGAGCAATCCTGAACGTTCGATCTTGCGCGGTTGGAAAACCACGTCGCCGTCGGTCAAAATCACGACTTTGCCGAGTTTTTTGCAGTATTCCAACACATCGAGCGAATTCGGAAACAAGCGGTTTGCAAAATGATAATTGACCAAATACGTCGAAACGGCGAGCAGATGCGAATCGTAAGGATTTTTCACGCGGTAAAGCTGAAGCGCGCCGAGATAATCCGCATAACCTAATTCGCGGCGTAAATCTTCAAAGATTTTCCAGTAATCATCACAGCGTTTGATGCCGACTTCCTTTTCGAGAAAAACGTGCAAATCCTGCGTTACGCGGTCGTTATCGAGCAGAGTGTTATCGACATCAAAAAGAAAAACCGTCTTTTCCATAAGAGTTTTTTAATTTTAATACAAAAAATCGGACGCTGAAACATCCGATTTTTTTAGTTTAAGTTATTTATTTCAAACACGTAGATTAATTCGGCTTTTTCAAACTCGAAATTTTCTTTTCCGGTTCGCAGGCTTCGATCTCGTTTTTGCCGACTGTTGAAACTTTTAATTCCAGCGGCGGAAGTCCGAGCTTTTCGCGCACGAATTTTTCGGCTTCGAGTTCGATTAATTCGCCGTTGACGACCTGCGCTTTTTCGGTCAAAACGTCGCCTTTTTTCTTTAATTCGCTCGGAACGAGAAAGACGTTCCACGGCGAACCCCAATTTCGCGTGTCGCCGGCGGCTTTGCGGTATTCGTAATGCAGGGTTTTTTGTTTTGCGTCGCGCGATTCCGATTCGTAAACGACGGGAAAAGTGATCTTGAAATTGTCGAGATTCGTTTTCATCGCGTCGATCGTGTCGTATTCGGCAACGCCGATCACTTCAAAACCGTTTGCTTTATATTTCTCGTAAAGCTTTTGTGCAAAAGGTGCTTCGTGTTTCCAGTTCGGACACCAAGGCGCGAAATAAACGACCATCACGAGCTTTTTGCCGTTTGTAAATTTGCGCAAATTAGTTTCGCTGCCGTCGCGGACGTTTTTGTATGTCCAATCCTTGTATTTAAATTCCTTTTCATAGATCGGTGCTTGCTCGTTTTGCGCCGACACGAAAACAAAACTGAAAAGGAAAATCGCTAAAACCGCAAAAAATCTCATAATTTTCGATTACTCCGTCAATGGATAAAGACTAGCTTTTCAGATGCGCAAACGCAAGAAAAAGTAGCAAAAAAAATCGTGAAAATAAATAAAAAAGGCTCTCGACGAAAGCCTTTTTTGTAATTACAAAGTTATTTTGAAAAATTCGAACTATTTTTCCAAACTGTTTTTGAGCGAATTTTTCCAAGCATGTTCAAAATTTGAAACGGAATCCGAAATCAATTCGTCACCATTTACTTTAAAAGAAAGCTTGTCGCCCGAAACTTTTCCGATAATTGAAAAAGGACAATCGCCGATCGTTTCTTTTACCTTTTCGAGATTTTCGGGTTTGAAAGAAATGATAATGCGCGAAGGCGTTTCGCCGAAAAAAATCGCTTCGGCTGAAAGATTTTCGTCTGTAAATTCAATTTCCGCACCGTTTGCCGAATTGTTCAGCGACGAAAAACATTGTTCGGCGATCGCCACAGCCAAGCCGCCATCCGAACAGTCGTGCGCCGAATTAATCAAAAATTCGTCCGCCAATTTCAAACAAGCGTTTTGAACTTTTACTTCCAAATCGAGATCGATTTCGGGCAAAATTCCGTTTGCGATCAATTCGTCCGTCGTTAATCCTAAAATCGTCTGCGCGTATTCGCTCGCCGAAAGATCATCTTTTGTTACGCCCAAAACGGCGATGATGTCGCCTTCTTCTTTAAAGCCTTGCGTAATTATTTTTCGCGCGTCTTCGATCAATCCGACCATTCCGATCGTCGGCGTCGGCAAAATTCCGCGCCCGTCGGTTTCGTTGTAAAAGGAAACATTTCCCGAAATGATCGGCGTTTCAAACGCTTTGCAGGCTTCGGAAATTCCGTCCACGACTTCCGAAAACGACCACATTACTTCCCCACGTTCGGGCGAAGCGAAATTCAAACAATTCGTCACCGCGATCGGTTTTGCGCCGACGCAGACGTTGTTTCTGGCAGATTCGGCAACAATTAATTTCGCGCCGATTTTCGGATCGATCGCCGCAAATTTGCCGTTTCCGTCCAAACACATCGAAATCGCGCGGCGCGTTTCTTTCACGCGAACGACCGCCGCATCCGCGCCCGGCAAAATCGCCGTATTTGTCCGAACCATGTGATCGTATTGCTCGTAAACCCAGCGTTTTGAACAAATATTCGGCGATGCGAGAAGAGTTTTCAGGATTTTGTTTTGATCTTTGATCTTTGATTTTTGATCTTCAATCTGTGCTTTTATCTCCTCTTCTCCTTTTCTCCTTTTCTCTTCATCTTTCTGCGGCGCAGACATCGGACGATTATATTTCGGAGCGGTATCGGTCACAGTATCGACCGGAATATCAGCTTCCAAAACGTCGTTGTGATAAACTTTCAGGCGATTTCCTTCGACGACTTTGCCGATCACGACCGCATCCAAATCCCATTTTTTGAAAACGTCAACAACCTGTTTTTCGCGTCCCGATTTCGCGACGATGAGCATTCTTTCCTGCGATTCGGAGAGCATCATTTCATACGCCGTCATTCCCGTTTCGCGTTGCGGCACAAGCGTTAAATCCAAATCCAAACCCGTTCCCGCGCGCGAAGCCATTTCGACCGATGACGACGTTAAACCCGCCGCGCCCATATCTTGAATTCCCGCAATCGCGCCCGAACGCATTGCTTCCAAACAAGCTTCTAGCAGTAGTTTTTCCAAAAACGGATCGCCGACTTGAACGGTCGGGCGTTTTTCCAGAGCTTCTTCGTCAAATTCCGCCGAAGCCATCGTTGCGCCGTGAATTCCGTCACGTCCGGTTTTCGCGCCGACATACAAAACAGGATTTCCGATTCCTTCGGCTTTACCAAAGAAAATCTGATCTTTGCGAACGATTCCCAAAGCAAACGCATTGACAAGCGGATTTAAACTGTAAGATTCATCAAAAACGACTTCGCCGCCGACTGTCGGAACGCCGAAACAATTGCCGTAATGTGCGATTCCGTCAACACAGCCTTTCAAGATCGAAGTATTTCTTCTGCCGTTTTTTTCGTCGTTCAAAGGTCCGAAACGAAGCGAATTCATCGCAGCGATCGGTCGTGCGCCCATTGTAAAAACGTCGCGCAAAATTCCGCCGACTCCGGTTGCCGCGCCTTGAAAAGGTTCGATAAACGAAGGATGATTGTGCGATTCGACTTTGAATGCGACGCACCAATCGTCGCCGATGTCCACAACTCCGGCGTTTTCTCCAGGCGGCACGATTACACGTTCGCCGGTTGTCGGCAATCTTCCGAGATGAACGCGCGAAGATTTATAACTGCAATGCTCCGACCACATCACGGAAAAAATTCCGAGTTCGGTCATCGACGGTTCGCGTCCCATTATTTCCAAAACTTTTTCGTATTCTTCAGGCGTGAATCCGTGTTGTTCGACAATTTCCGGCGTGATTTTCGGTTCGTTGGTCATCAGTTTAGATTTTCAGCAAAAAATTAAACTGTCATTCTAACTTTTTGCGTCTTTGATGTCGAACTGTCGGCGAAAAAATGAAATGAAGATGACACTAATTTAATTTTTTCTGCGCGTTAAATGTTGGAAGCAAATTGCTTTCTTCGATAAAAAATTAAGGAAAAAAGAAATGTTTAAGAAAACTTTAACGGCAATTTTGACCGTATTGATTTTAACGGTCGCTTTGAACGCAAATATTTTTGCGCGGACAAATAATGAAAATAATTCTGCAAAGCAGGAACAAAAGATTGAAAAGAAAGATTTGAAAGAGTCGATCAAAGCACAAACGGAATCAGGAAATTCAGAATTTTCGGCAAAAAGCACGATGGCTGAATATGAAAAAGAAAAAGCAAAAGGCAAAAAATTCTCGACAACTACCAAAATATTGATCGGTGTCGGAATCGCCGCCGCCGTTGTCGGTGTTGTGGTTTTTGCTGCAAGCCGCGATAAAGTCAGAACTTTTTAGAATCAAACTTATTTCAGAAGAAAAGGCGAGTTTGAAATTTCAAACTCGCCTTTTCTCAATTATTTTTCAGTTGTTTAAGCTTGCAAATGCGCTTCGACAAACCATAAAAGTTTATCGATCGAACGTGAAACGCCTGTAAACAAATCGGCGGTGTCGGCATCACCGAGTTCGTCCGTGTCGTCGATATTAGCGCGGACTTTTTTACCGAAATCGGCAAGCGCGGTCGAAAGCGCGTCAACGTGTGCCGCGCCGTCGGCAATTTCGAGCGGATATTCGCTCAAAGACGAATTTTGCGCCGCGACGCGAACCGTTCCGAGCGCAACGCCGCCGAGAATCGTGACGCGTTCGGCGATGTCGTCGATATGCGTTTCGACTTCGGTCGAAACTTGATCGAAAAGTTCGTGTAAAGCAATAAAATTCATTCCTTTCACGTTCCAATGCGCTTGTTTTGCCTGCGATTTCAGATCGACCGCATCTGCAAGACGTGCGTTCAAAATCTCGATGATTTTTTCTCTTTTTCCTTTCGCCAAATCAATTTTCGTATTATGCAATTCCATAAAATTTCTCCTTAATTTAGAATTATTCTAATTCTAAAACATACATAAGTCAAGTCTAAAAAATAAAAAATTCCAACCTTTTGCAAATGCAAAGCATATACTTAAAATATAGGTTTTTATTATGTTTATACAAAATGCGAATATTTCTAAAAGAATTTTAGAAGATTCTACGAAAATTAAAGATTTAACTTGGGGTTCTCTTAATGATATTCTTGCGACGATTATCGAACGTCTTCCTTATGTTTTGGCAGGATTAGTTGTCTTAATTCTCTTTTGGCTCTTATCTAAAATCATCAAAAAAATATTTTGGTCGGCATCTGGGCGAACGCGTTTAGACAGCCGATTAAGAATTTTATTCAGTCGTTTGATTGTAGTTTTTATGATCGTAATGGGAATTTTTACGGGCTTGACGATTATTATTCCGGGCTTTACTTTCGGCAGTTTGATAACGGGTTTAGGGTTTACGACGTTTGTGATCGGTTTTGCAACAAAGGATATTTTGAACAATCTGCTTTCAGGCGTTTTGATTTTATGGCAGCAACCGTTTCGGATCGGCGATTATATTTTCGTCGGAAATAATCAGGGAAAAGTCGAATATATCGGCGTTCGTGCGACGAAATTGCGAAAAGACGACGGCGAAGCGGTTTTGATTCCGAACGGCGATATGTATTCGAGTGCGCTGACAATCCGCAGTGCCGGTGCGGAACGTCGGATGCTTTTGAAGATAAGCATAGATTACGATGCCGACATACAGGAAGCGAAAAATATTATCGGAAAAGTTATGGAAAAGTCCGAAGGCGTTGTTGCCGAACCGAAACCGAAGGTTGTCGTTACCGATCTGACGGGCGACGGCGTAAATCTTTCGATCTATTTTTGGATCAATACGGACAAAAACAGTCCGCAAGCGGTTTTCGATGAAGTTGCAACGGAAGTTAAGACGGCTTTGTGCGAATCGGGAATTCAAATGTTTCCGCCGAGTTCGCTGATCGTTCAGAACGGCGATCAAGTTCAGAGATTCGAGGAGAGCGCGGCAAACTGAAAATTTATTGCCATAAAATAAAAAGAAGCGTTGAATTTTTCTTCAACGCTTCTTTTTTATCTTTGGACGTTTCGAGGCTGTTTCACATCGTCACGTCCCATTCTTGCGCTTCCCGAACCGCGAAAAAGCGGCGTAAAAACCCATTTTGAATGATTTTCGATGCCGTAGTAAGCAATAAAAGATTTGCTTTTGCTTTGGCTGACCACGCCGATAAAAGGCGTATTTTCGGTGGTAAATGTATCTTCGTCGGTTTCGTCGGCAGAAGCAGTTGCGTCGTCTTCGCTTCCGGTATCGATATTCGTAATCAAAACGCCGACTTGGTTGCCGATACTTTGCGGAAGATTGTCCGATGAAGGAAGCAGTCCGTTATTGTAACTTTGGACTCGTTTGGCGAAATTTTTAACTTTATTGATCGGAACCAACTGCCATTTTCCGTCTTCGCTGAGCGGATCGACCGCCGCCGAAGGACGTAAAATCTGACGTTTTTTCGTGCCTTGCGGTAAACCTTCGAGCAGATCGTCCATCGAACTCGGAAGTTTTGCGCCTTGGTAAAAAACGACATATTGACGAATCGCATCGGCGATTTCTTCACCGCGCCGAATCGCTTCCAATTCTTTTTCGCGCTGAACTTCCTGATAAACGGTCGGCGCGGCGGCAAGCAGCGCAATCGCAAAAAGCGACATCACCGCCATCAGCGAAATTAAAGACATTCCGCTTTCGGATTTCGGATTATATTTCTTTCTAAACTTCAAAGAAAAACGCATCTTTAATTGTCTCCGTCATCATCAACATCGTCTTTGCTCGTATCTTG
>DAITPE010000278.1:0-7621 GCA_036833775.1 Pyrinomonadaceae bacterium
GATCGGCTAAATTTAATTCTCTCAAGATTCTCGCAAAAATATGCTGCGTCATCGGATGAACGCTGACGACGATGTGCGGACACCATTTTTCAAATTGATCTTTTAAGTAAACAACGCACCGATTGAGAAAAAAATTGCGCGTTTCAGGACGAACTTTATTGATGAACCAATAATAATATTTCATCCAATGCTGTTTGTTTCGCAGAATCCAATTGTAAAGATTAACGCATTTTTCGGTAAGTCTATGCGATTCTTCGACGGCTTTAATGATTCTGACAGCCGCCGATTCGCCGTGCCAGAATTTTTGAATTCCGTCCGACAAAGCCTGCGCCGCAGAACGGTGTCCGCCGCCTGTATCTGATGAAATGATTAAGATTTTCGGTGTTGTTTGGGGCATTTATGTCAGATCAGATCGGCTAAAGTTTCTAAATTTACCTGTTCGTTGAAAATCGCCTGAATCGGAATCGAGAAACCTTCCAAAACGATGCTTTCGATCTTTCCGTCTTTGGCTTTTAAAAGAAGTTCGTAAACTTCGTTTTGCAAAAAATATTGTTCGACGATTTCCTTTTCCGCATCGATTATCCAATATTCCTTCACGCCGTGCGCGGCATAATCTTGAAATTTCGTTTCCCGATCATTCTTTTCGGTCGATTTCGATAAAACTTCAACCGCAAAATCCGGCGCGGGAAACTGCATCTGATTTCTTTTGAAATCTTTTGCTTTATCATTTCCGAAAAAACAAATGTCCGGTTCGTAATCATTTCTCGTTAAAGAAACCATTATTTTTTCGATTCCGACAAACCCGAGCTGATGTTTTGCCACGAAAGTATCAATTAATTTGCACAATAATTTCGTTGCCGAATTATGTTGAAGTTTGACGGGTGAATGAAAGAAAATTTCGCCGTTGATAAATTCCATTTTTTTGTTTTCTTCGACGATCTCGTAAAAATGCTGACGCTTTTTCTTTTCGGCTTTCAAGGCAGAATCGAGTTTCTGCGCGAAAAGAACCGCGTCAGGCATTTGCAGAGCTTGTTCCAAAGAAATTTGCATCGGAATTTATACTTTCAGAGCGGCTTCTTCTTTTCTCGGCGAAATCGTTCCGAGATTTTTCGCCGCTTTTTTCATTTGGCTTTCGAGCCGCTTGATTTTTACGAGATGTCCCGGATTGAACGCCAAACTCGGATAGAAACAGTTTGATTCGTGCGTGCAATGACATCCGCCGGCGATTTCGCCGCGACGCATTTTCATTAGATCGGTGTTCCAAGCGGCTTGAAAATTCCAATCGTAATCGCGCAAATTTAATACTTCGGGTTTATTTTCACAAGAAGAGAGCGTTCCATTGTCGTAAATAACTGCACCTGCACTTCCTGCATAACATTTCAATTGAGCTTTGTTTTGCTCTTTCGTTTTCGTGATCAGATCGTGCATATAAATATCGACCGCCGCTTTGAAATAACCCGATTTTCCGCCGTAATTATTTTTAATTGCGGCATTTTTCGTGTCTTCCAAGATCATATGCGACAACTGCGCGTAACGATTGTGGTCGAAATTCAATTCGTTCATATCTTTCGACGGCGGACGAATGTAATTGATGTTAATCTTATCGGGCTGAAGATCGTATTTCAGAAAATCATACCAATCAAAGATCGTGTCTTGATTAGAATTCATCACGCAAGTACAAGTTTGAATGTCGAGATTCGGAAACTGTTCACGCTTCATTTGCTGCAAAGTTCTTGCCGTATGAATCGCTTTGTCCCAGCTTCCTTCTTTTTGACGAATTTTTTCGTGCGCGTCCTTCATTCCGTCGATTCCGAGCGCAACCGTTACGTGCAAATTCGGACATTCTTCCAAAATTCTTGTCACATCGGGGAAAATGCGCGGATGAATTTGTCCGTTCGACATTAAATAAACCGAATCGAGTTTATTGTTTTCATAAAATGAGCGAACGATTTCGGGCAAATCTTTGCGCGTGAATGGTTCGCCTCCGGCGAGAACCAAAACACCGAGATTGCCGCCTAAAGTTTCTGAAATCTTATTGATCTCGTCCGCTTTCATCTGCAATTTTTTACGCGGTCGGTCGTCGAGTTCGTCGGTGAAAAAGCAGTGCGTACAGCGCATATCGCAAACGCTCGTCACCAGAATATTAAGAAAAACCGGCGAAATCGGTCTGCCGACAACCATACTTGCGTATCTTTTAAAAATCTCTTTTGTCGTAAAATCCATTATTTTTTCCTTTATAAAAAGCTGTTTTGTCCTTTGATGCTTTTTCTAAACGTCACGTTTTAATTTATCTTACATCCGTTTTTTCGGCAAGATAACTTGGCTCTAACTCAAATAATTAAAGCAAATTTCAGTTATTTGCATACAATTGGGCAGAAAAAGTTATTTTTATATCTTTCGGTGAAAATTTCCCCTATTAATACAATTCAGAAACTTTCCGTCGTTGGTTAGAAAAGTTCTGCCGTTGGTTTGAAACTTTGGAACGATGGTTTGAAAGTTTCTAACCAACGGCAGAACTTTTGCCGCCGGACTGATTTCTAATTTGTCGGCTTTCCTTCCGACATCCGCAAATTTTCAAATTCTTCGCTTTTTTTCTTCAAGTTTTTCACTTTTTTGTCGATATGAAATTTAATTACGGCGCGCCGTTAATTTTAACGAAATGTGAATGAGTGTGTTTCATTTCATTTCTATTGTTTTCAAACCAAACTCTAAAGGAAAATAAAAATGCATAAAAACTTTTCAACCAAATTCGTCGGAATATTCGTTCTGGCTTTTTTATTTAATTTATCTCTTACATTTAATATCGAAGCCGCTGTTTCACAGATCGGAACTTCCGATTCGGCTACGCTTACCGACACGCTCAACTTCACCGTTCCGGCAGGAGCAAACCGAGTTTTGATCGTGATCGCTTCCGATGCCGACGCAACCGGCATTACAAGCGTCAGTTTCGGCGGAACGCCTTTGGTCAGCCAAGTTCAGCACACCGACGGCACTGCGGTCGATTCAATGTGGACGCTTTCTTTAGGAACGAGCGTAAGTTCGACGAATCAGAACATCACCGTCGTCACCACCGGATCAACGCCGAATTCGCTGCAATTCATCGGCGCTATCGCCTTTGAAGGCGTAGATCAGGCAACACCGCTGACAGGAATTCAAACTGCCGACAGCTTCGGCTCGAATGTCGGTTCTTCATTGACGGTTTCAAGCAAACCGAGCGACGTTGTTTTGGATATTTTCGATACTTTCGACTACAACTTCGGCGGCACTCGCACACCCGGAATCAATCAAGCGGTTCAGCACAGCCAGTCAAATGTCTTCATCGGTCTGGTGCCGACTCTTTGGGAAAAAACAAAAAATTCGACTTCACAGCTCGGAACTGTCTCATACGGTTTTTACAACACTTCAACCAAACCCGGTTCGGCTTCGGTCAATATGTCTTGGACTTCGGATGATATTGCAATGATTCATATCGCTGCCAATGTTAATTCACTTGCGCCGACGGCGGCTTCGGCTTCGATCTCAGGCAAAGCTGTTACGGCTGACGGTCGAGGCATCAAAAATGCACAAGTTTATTTGATCGATCAAAACGGAAATGTGCGGACGGCTTTGACCAACTCATTCGGAAATTATGTTTTTGAAAATGTATCGGCTGGTGAAAATTATGTCTTAAACATTTTCGCTAAGAAGTTTCACTTTACGAATCCGACTCGTTTGATAAATGTTCAAAATGATGTTTCAGACGAAGATTTCGTCTCCGAAGCTCAATAATTTTAGTTTTCAATATTTTCTGAAAAAGGTCGAAATTTGAATTTCGACCTTTTTTTCTTTGTGCGATTTCGGATAAATTTATCCGATTAACAAAATTTCATTTACTTGAGAGTAATTTTCGTGTTATCTTTTTCAAACATTCAGTTATTAATTCAATTTGAATTTGATAAAACGATCGAAGTTTTACCTATAAAGATTCGTTTTTCAACGAAAATGTTTTTTCTTTCTTTTCTCTATACAATTTTCGGGATAACTGATCTTTTGCATTTCAAAACAAACAGTTCTTTTTACCAAAAAATCTAGATCAAGGAGATTAAATGAAAAAATTACAAACTACCCTGTTAATTTTTGTCAGTTTTTTGTTTTTAGCAATTTCGGCAAATGCGGCTACATTTGTTGTAAACACGACTAACGATACGGCTGATGCAACCCCCGGCGACGGAAATTGTGCAGATGCAGGTGCGGCGTGTTCCCTGCGTGCTGCGATCAGCGAAGCAAATGCTTTGGCAGGAGACGACATAATCACGCTTCCGGCGGGAGCTTATACGCAAACGCTTGTTGCCGCAAATGAAGATGCGAATGCGGGCGGAGATTGGGATATTACGACCAATATCACGATCAACGGCGCAGATGCAGCGACAACTTTTATGCAGTCGGCGGCTTCGGCAGGAACAGCGACTGAAAGAGTTCTTAATGTTCGCGCCGGAGCAACTGTGGTCGTCAACAATGTCACCATTCGATTCGGAAGATTCACCGGAACGATGACGACAGCAACGCGCGGCGCAGGTGTCGAAAACAACGGTTCATTAACACTTAACAACTGCGTCGTCCGTGAAAACCAGATCAATTCGACATCGGGCAATCCGATCGGCGCAGGAATTCATAATGCAGGTTCGGTTTTGGCTTTGAGCAACACGACCGTCACCGCAAATTCAAATGTCCGCGTCAGCGGCGGAAGCGCATTCGGCGGGGGAATTTCTTCGATCGTTGCGGTTACATTTACGATCACGAATTCGAGCATTTCAGGAAACAGCGCAACCAGCCAAGCCGGAGGTTTCGGTTTCGGCGCAGGTTTGTATCTTGAAAATCTTTTCAATGTCACTGCGACAAACAGCAATTTCGACAATAATACCGGTTCGGGAACAAGCGGAAGCAACGGAAATGGCGTCCGTGCTTTGTCAAACATCGGTGCGGCTGTTTTCAATTTGACGAACTGTACTTTCAGAAACAACACCGGAACGACCGGAACGACCAATCAAGGTATCGGCGTTCAACTTTTTACAACGGCGGTGGCGGCGACTTTAACTGCCACACTCGACCGCGTAACTGTTTCTGGAAACGTCGGAAACGGTAACGGAGTTGGCTTAAATTTAACTTTGAACGGCGGCAACGCAACCGTAAATGTCAACAACAGCACGATTTCGGGCAATTCCGGCGGATTAAACGGCGGTGGTGTGTTTGTCAGTAATGCGGGAAGTGTCAACACTTCTCCGGGAACGGTCAATTTCACGAACAGCACGATCAGCGGCAATTCCGTTTCCGCAAATGGCGGCGGTTTCGCAGTTGAACAACCGACTGCCGGCGTTATCACGACCAATTTCAACTTTTCAACAATTGCACGAAATACTGCAAATGCGGATAACACGGGAACAGAAGCAGGCGGTGGAATCATTCGTGCGTCAGGCACCGTAAATTTGAAAAATTCGATCGTGGCAGACAATACCGTCGGAACGGGCGGCACGGCTCCCGATATTTCTGGCGCGGTAACTTCGCAAAATTATAATCATATCGAAGACACGACCGGTGCAACGATCACGGGAACGACAACGAATGATTCGACGGGCGATCCGCAGCTCGGTGCTTTGGCAAACAACGGCGGTTCGACAAATACACATCTTCCCGCTGCCGGAAGTCCGGTTGTCAACACAATTCCGAACGGCACGAACGATTGCGGAAATGTGGTTTCGACCGATCAACGCGGCGGAACGCGTCCGAGTTCGGGTGCTTGTGAAAAAGGTTCGGTCGAGCTTTCGGTTCCGGCGGTTCCGGCAAGTATTTCGGGAAGAGTTTTGACTGCCGAAGGTCAAGGAATCAAAAATGTCAGCGTGACGCTTTCGGGCGGCAATCTGCCTTCGCCGATCACTGTTCAAACAGGTGCTTTCGGTAATTACAGTTTTACGGGAATCTTAACTCAACAAACTTATACGATTACCATTAATGCAAAACGCTATACGTTTTCACCGTCGAGCCGCAATATTACTTTGAACGGCGATCTGACGAACGAAAACTTTACCGCAACAAACGGATTATAGAATTTTTCCTTTTGTTGATTTTTCTGGAAAGAGGCGAGCCTGAAAAACTTGCCTCTTTTTATTTTGCCGTTAAATTTTCAATCGGTTAAAATTTAGATTATGTTTCGCAGAGTTTATCTGGATAATTCCGCCACGACACCGATCGATAAAGAAGTTTTGGACGCAATGCTTCCCTTTTTGACCGAAAATTTCGGCAATGCTTCGAGCATTCATTTTTACGGTCAAAAAGCGCGCGCCGCCGTTGATAAAGCGCGTCATCAAGTTGCCGAACTCATCAACGCGCGTCCGAACGAGATAGTTTTCACTTCCGGCGGAACGGAAGCAAATAACTTGGCAATTCGCGGACTTGTCGAAGCAAACGAAAAATACGGCAAACATATAATTACTACCGAATTCGAGCATTCTGCTGTCAAAGAAGTTTGTGCGGATTTGGAAAAACGCGGGTTTGAAGTAACTTATCTGCCAGTTTACGAAAACGGAATCGTCAATATCCAAGACGTTAAAAACGCAATTCGTGAAGACACGATCTTAATTTCGGTAATGACGGCAAATAACGAGATCGGCACGATTCAGCCTGTTGCAGAAATCGGAAAATTGATTCGTGAACTGCGCGAAAACGGTAAAAAGATTTGGTTTCATACCGACGCTGTTCAAGCCGTCGGGAAAATCGCGGTCGATGTCGAAGAAATCGGCTGCGATCTGCTTTCGCTTTCGGCTCATAAGATTTACGCGCCGAAAGGTGTCGGCGCGCTTTATGTGCGGCGCGGAATTCGGCTTCACAAACAAAATATCGGCGGACATCAAGAACGCGAACGGCGCGGCGGGACGGAAAATGTTCCGTTTATCGTCGGTTTGGGAAAGGCTTGCGAATTAGCGAAAAAGAATCTTGATGAAAATGCTGAAAGTTTAGAGAAAATCCGCAATAAATTTGAATCGGAAATCGGCGAAAACATTTCAGATATTTTTTTCAACGGCGACCGCGAAAATCGTCTGCCGCATATTTCCAATGTTTCGTTTCGTTTTATCGAAGGCGAAGGTTTGCTGATAAATTTAGATATGAACGGAATCGCGGTTTCGACCGGATCGGCGTGTTCTTCGGGAAGCCTCGAACCTTCGCCTGTGATTCGTTCGCTCGGCAGAAACGACGAACTTGCGCGCGGCGCGATTCGTTTCAGTTTCGGCAAGGAAAATTCTCTCGAAGATGTCGAATATTTACTTGAAATCTTACCTAAATCAATTGAAAACCTGCGAAAACTTTCTCCTGCTTTCCAACAAAATAAACAAGAATCAGGCAGTTTTTCGTAAAGCCAATTCCTTTTCGTTTTTAATTGATCTGACCGCATTTTGAAGATTTTGCTGTGTACAAATATTGTGAACTTTTGTTTCAGGCTGCCAAAGATTTATTTTTTCGGAAAAACGGTCGGATTTTTTAAGAATTTCGATAATACAAATTGTCAGGCGGCTTATGATTTTTTTTGTTTCTGCCGGAGCTTCGATAATCAATTCCAATCTTCGCTTACAAAGATTCAACGCCAATAAGT
>DAITPE010000279.1:0-7600 GCA_036833775.1 Pyrinomonadaceae bacterium
GCATTGAGCGTGTAAACGCGAACCTTTGGTTGGCAATTCAAGACTTGAAAATCTTATCTCAATTACGACGTTATCGCGCCGTTTGCAAGCGAGCCGCTTGCGCTCCAGTCAAAAAATTAACCGAGAAAATCGAAAAGCGAACGGCGACCTTTCGCCACGACTTGGAGAGTTGCGTCGAGTGCGCTTTGAGTTTCGGCAAGATCGACGGCGGTCGATGCAAAATCGTCGCCTTCGATGTTGTTGATGCGTTCGCCGTAAGAGAGCGAATCTTCCGCCAGACGCGATTGCGCCATTTCGGTGATGTTCATATTTCCGCCGACGAGCGAATGTGCGTCGGAAACCAAACCTCTGTAAACTTCGAGCCGCGCAAACGACGCTTCGAGATTAGTGCGGTCGGTTGCGGGATTTCCTGTTCCGCGCAGAGCCGTGATCGCAGTCGTCAGATCGGTGAAAATGTCCGAAGTCGAATCTTTGAAAACCGTATCTGACGTAACGCCGACCGGAATCGCGTTTGCGCCGGGTTCGATCTGAATATATTGCGGCGCGGCAGGATTCGGATTAGGTGCGGAAGTCGTCGGATCGAACGGCGGCGCGGCTTGACGCGAACCGCCGAAAAGATATTCGTCCTCGTATTTCGTGTTCGCCGTGTTCAAAATTCGTCCGCGCATCGCTTCGAGTTCGGTTGCGAGCGCGTTTTTCGCCGTCTGCGTTGCCGTGTCGCTCAAACCTTGCGAAACGAGCGTTTTCGTTCGTTCGAGAATATTTTCGTATCCGCTCAAAACGTCGTCCGCCGCAGTTAGGCGTTGATTTGCAAAGTTCGCGCTGCGTTTGAATTGGTCGATCTCGCTCAAATTCGTTTTCAGGCGAATCACTGCCGCCGCGCCGCTCGGATCGTCCGACGGGCGATTAATGCGTTTTCCGCTCGCGATGCGTTCCTGCAAAATGCTCAAACGCGATCTTTGCGCGTTGATGCGCGAAATGTTCGTATCTCTTGCGGTGCTGTCTGCTACTCTGAATGCCATCGTTCCAACCTCCTTTTATTAATTTCCGAGCGACAAAATCGTCTGCGTCATTTCGTCCGCGACCTTCAAAAATTTCGCCGCCGCGTCGAAAGCTTTTTGATACTGCATCAAATTGATCGCTTCTTCGTCGAGCGAAACGCCTGAAACAGCTTCGCGCTGAGCCGTAACTTGCGCGATGATGTAGCCTTGCGTCTGCAAATCGTTTTCGGCGTTGCTCACATATTGTCCCGCGTCCGAAAGCATCGAACCGTAGATCGAACTGAACGAACCCGTTCTGCCGCCGACGTTCGAACCTTGATCGGTCAATAAATTGGAAATCGCGCCAGCAATTGTTCCGCTTTGTCCGGGCTGCGTCAGCGCAGACGAAACGATCAGCCGCGAATTTGTCGTGATTGCCGGATTTATCGAAATATTTGCCGCTGTGACGGGAACGCTTGTGTTGAAAAATTCAACGCCCGGATTATTGTCCAAATCCGTTCCCGAAGTGTGTAAATTATTGACGCGCGCCGCAACTTCACCTGCCAAACCGTCGAGCAAGTTAAGATTTTTTGTCGTTTCGCCGATCGCGTCCTGCAAACCTTTGATCTTTCCTTCATCAAAAGTCGCCAAAGTTTTACCGATCTTCACGACTGCAAGACCGAGCGGCGGCGTGCTTTCCGCGCTCAAGGACGTTGCAAAAGTTCCGTTGACGAGCGGTTTCCCTTCGCCGATCGTCAAATTTATCGTGCCGTCGCCGTTCGTCGTCGAACGCGCTCCGGTCAATTCAGTTAATTGATTGACCAATTCTTGCCGCTGATCTTTCAAACCCGAAGCGTTCGAGCCGATTCCTTCGGCAACCGCGACTTGTCCGTTCAATTCGGCAATCTTTGAAGTCAAAGAATTTACCGTATCGACCGTCGTGCGAATGTCTTGATCCGCGCCGAAACGAATTTCCTGCAAACGGCTGCTCGTCGTGTGAAACGAACCCGTCAAAGCCGCCGCTTTTTGCGCGACGATCGAACGAAGTGGAACCGAATTCGGATTTGCGTCCAAATCGCGCCACGCGCCGAAAAATCCGTTCAGCGCATTTTGCAAACCGCCCGTTTCGCTTCCTTGAAGCGCAACTTCGACGTTTGCCATCACGTCGCGCCGTCCGTTCAGAGTTCCCGAAATGCCGACTTCCGTCTGCAATCTCGATTCGATAAAACGGTCGCGGAAATCCTGTACGCTTTTTACATCAACGCCGGTTCCGACCGAATAACGCGAAAAATTTGCCGGCAAAGATTCCGCTAAAACGACGCGCTGACGTGAATATCCGGGCGTGTTGACGTTGGCGATATTTTGTCCGGTGATGTTGATTCCGAACTGTTGGGCGTTTAAGGCACGCCGTCCGATTTCAAAAGGTGAAAAATTTAAGCTCATCTTCCGCCTCCTTCATAATTTTTGATGATCGGCGCATTGTAGGTTGTCGGCGGAACACCGCACATTTGAATGCAAGCCGAAGAAAACGAAACGCCGCCGAGCGCAAGATTTGCGGCTCGGGCGACGACTTTACGAAATTCGCGCGCGCAATCGAGAAGTTTTTGCGCCTGCGCTTCAAATTGTTCGCGCACCTCTCTTTCGAGCGGAGTTCTTTCCGGCTCGGCGGCACGCAGATCGGTAAATTTTGTTAAAAGCGAAGTAATTTCGACCAGCCGCGAACGCATCCGTAAAAGCTCGGATTCGCCTGCCCGCGTCAATGCTTCGATACCATTCGGCTCACCGCGCACGAGCGCGGCGGTCAATTGGTGCGTTGCGGCATCGAGACGCTGATAAGCGGCGGCTTGCTCGCCCATCAATTCGGCAACTTTTCGGACCAGATCGTTTTGCATATAAAAATACGAGTCCGCCGTTCAGCCGAAAAACCGCCGTAAAATCAAATCAAAGCAGGACTCGCAGCTTTAATTTTTAACGCTCATTCTTGAGAATGGCATCGGCGATCTGACCGCTTGACGGCGAATATTCACCCGTTGAAACTTTGTCGCGCAAAAAACTAACGAGATCATTGCGGACATCGGGCAATTCTTTCAGCTTTTCGACGTATTTTCCGGCTTCCGAAACTTTTCCCGAAATTTCGATCTTGTCTTCGGTGACGACGGATTTTTTGCCGTCAACCTTCAGAGTTTCATCTCCGGTTCGTTTAGTTTCTTTTTGCCGAACGTCGCTTGCAGACTCGAAACTGTTGATTTTGTTAATGTTTATGTTCATCCTTTTTCCCCACCTTAAATAGTTAGCTGGTTTTCACCAATCTACCTATCGGCGCGGTTCGATAAAACATTAGACAAAATTTTCTTCGGGTTCACAAGTTCGCCGTTTTCACGGATTTCAAAATGCAGATGCGGTCCGGTGGATTTTCCCGTCGAACCGACTGCGGCTATCGTTTGTCCGGCAGAAACTTTGTCGCCTGCCTGAACATAAAGTTTACTGGCGTGACCGTAACGCGATTCACGACCGTCGGCGTGTTGAATGATGACGACATTTCCGTAACCGCCTTTTTGACCTGCGAAAATCACTTCGCCGTCAGCGGCGGCACCGATCGGAGTTCCTTTCGGCGCGGCAATATCCATTCCGCCGTGAAATTTCATTTTTTTATCGACCGGATGAAAACGCATTCCGAAATCGGACGAAACTCTGCCCGAAACCGGAAGCCGATAATTAACTTTTCCGCCGATCGGAACAAGCGTAACTTTATCGTTATTTTCTACAACGCTTTGCGTATTTTCTGTCGCATTTACGTTCGGAACGATGCGTGCGCGTGTCGTGTTTACCAATTTTCCGTCAAGAATCAAATTTGCCTGCGATTCTTCGATTCCTTCGGCGCGTGCGCTTTCTTCATAAGTCGAAATAATTTCGGCTTCACCGTTTCCGCTGTATTCAAACGTGTTTACGGGAACGATCTTGCCGTTTTTGTTGATTACGGGCGGCGCATAATCTTCGGCGCGGTAATTATTTCGTGCAGAATTATTCTGTTTGATTTCACGCATCGCCGCCATCGGTTTTGAAAAATTCTGTGTTTTCGACGGCTGAATTTTTGCGGTATTCACGCCGAATTGCTGCAAAATATTATCCGCCAAACCGATTCCGCCCGATTCCGACATTGTGGTCGCAAGCTGTTCGGAAAAAAGTTTTTTCGCAAGATCGGTTCCGCCGTCGCTGCCGAAAAGCGAATCTTCGTCGTCTTCGTTTTTCGTATTCAAGATCGAAGTCAACTGATTAAGCAAAACCGCTTCAAACTGCATCGCCGCCTTACGCAATTCTTCCGGCGACGGAGAATTTTTCGCCGTTTTATTCTCAGCGACGAGATTATTTATTTGTTCGAGCGGTGCTAAATTCATAACTATGGTTTTTAGTTTTTGGTCTTTTGTTTTTGGTTTTTCTGCAAATCCCAAATCCGAAATCCCAATTCCCAAATCTTTATTGCATTTCAAGTTCGGCGTTCAATGCTCCGGCGGATTTTATCGCCTGTAAAATACTGATGATGTCGCGGGCGGAAACGCCGATCGTGCGTAAACCTCGAACAACTTCGTCGATCGTCGCGCCGTCGCGCAAGATCAGCGATTCGGGTTTCTTTTCTTTCACGTCAACTTTTGTCACGGGAACAACCGTCGTTTCGCCTTTCGGCGAAAGCGGTTCGGGCTGATAAACGTCGTATTCGGTTCCGATTTTCACGGTCACGCCGCCTTGCGAAATCGCAACACCCGAAATTTTCACATCGCGTCCCATAATTATCGTTCCGGTGCGTTCGTTGATGATGACTTTTGCGATGTTGTCGGGTGTCATTCGCAAAGATTCGAGTTCGGCGATAAATCCGACGCGATTGTCCGTATAATCTTTCGGAAGTTTGATTTCCAGATTTCTCGCGTCCAAAGCCTTTGCCGTTCCCATTCCGAACTTCGCGTTGATGATCTTGTTCAATTTCGCGGCGGTCGAAAAATCGTCGTTTCGCAAAACCAATGTAATCTGATTATTCGCGGCAAGCTCGGTCGGAACGATTCTTTCAACCGTCGCGCCATTCGGAACACGTCCGACGGTCGGATGATTTATCTCGACCGAATTTCCTGCGTTTCCAGCCGAAATTCCGCCGATCGAAACCGAACCTTGACCGACGGCGTAAACTTGCCCGTCGATTCCTTTCAAAGGCGTTAAAATCAAAGTTCCGCCTTGCAGAGATTTCGCGTCGCCGACAGATGAAACCGTCAAATCCAATTTTGAACCTTGCCGAACAAACGGCGGAAGTTCTGCCGTAACTAAAACCGTTGCAACGTTTTCGGGTTTCAAAGAAGCGGCTTGCGCCGAAATTCCCATTCTTTCGAGCAGATTTTGCAGCGTTTGACGCGCATAAAGATTCTGCTGAACTTTGTCGCCGGTTCGATTCAACCCGACCACCAAACCGTAACCGATAAGTTGATTCGAGCGAACACCTTCGATGTCTGCCAAATCTTTGACACGAACGCTCAAGTCCGTGTCCGTCTGTTGACAGTAAATTGCGGTTGTAAAACTGATAAATATAAATGCGAATGCCGCCAAAAACTGCGCTGGCAGCTTGCCGGACATTTTATTAAAACTTTGATTTTTATTGAGTTTCAGCATTTTTTTCGGATTGTTTAGCCGCTCGGGAAAACGGCTAAACATCGGTTCATTTGCGGGTTAAAACGGTAAAACTTTCTCGAAAAGCCGAGATAACCAACCCGGTGCATTATCTGCTGATGCAACTCCCTTGCCATTAAATTCGACGCGCAAATCGCCGATAAAATTTGTCTCGATCGAATTGTCGTTTTGAAGATCGCGCTGGCGCACAATGCCCGAAACTGCAAGCTTTTCTGTTTCTTTATTAATTTTGACGAGCTTGACGGCTTCGATCCGCAGATCGCCGTTCGGCAAAACTTCGACGACACGCGCCGTGATTCGCGCCTGAACTTTGCTGTTTCTCTGCGTCGAACCTTTTCCTTCAAATTTGCGTTTTCCCAAACCCGTCACGACATCGCCAGCGGTTGACGCGCCGTTGATCGGCAACGCGCTGATTAAAGGCGCGATTCCGCCGAGCGTTCCCGAATCGCGGTCGCGTTTTGCGCCCGACGAAACCGTCGCCGTGTTTTCTTCGACGACATCGACAAAAACCAGATCGCCGATGTTTCGCGCTTTGAAATCGACGAGCAAATTGCCGTTTGCCGCGCCGTCCGTAAAAAGCGAACCGTTTGCCGGTTTTGCGACCGGAACGCTCAAAGATTCGATCGTTTCACTGTCGCGCGGCGTTGCGCCTTTGATCTGCACGACCGTATTTTTCGGTCCTGCATTTCTGAATTTTTCGGCTTCTTCGCGCTCCTTTTTCGCCGCTTTTTCCGAAGCTTTTCGCGCTTTTTTCTCTTCTTTCGACTCTTTCTGAGCGTAAACGGAAAATGTTGTAAACAAACTCGTTATGAGCAATAAAAATAATAACTTTTTCATATTTTTGTCGGAACGCCTGCGCCCTCGCAGGCAAACGGCGCAAATGCGTCGTAACTTACTTGTAAATTTCAAAACTGAATTTCTAAAGGATTTTTCGCGCTATCGCGCTTAATGCCTGCGAGGGCGCAGGCGTTCCGTTAAAAATTGATTCTGACCAAACCTTCGTCGATTACGGTCGCTTGAAGAATCGCGCCGGATTGCTGATTCTTGACGGAAATGCGGTCACCGATCTTGCCCGAAGCGCGTGCTTCGCCGATCACGATAAGCTTTATTTTTCCCGAAACGCCTTCGATTTTTACGATGTCGCCGTTTTTGATGACGACTCCGGCGGCAACCGAATCGTTCGTTAATTCAGTTCCGTCGGTGACATTTTTGAGCAAAATTGCGCCGCGCAGTTTGTCGAAACTTTGAAAATAACTCGTCAAAGGCTTTTCCAAACGGCATTTTTCAACGCGAACGTCGGATTCGGCGATTTTTTCATTTGCGATCAAATTTCGATTCGCCACCAAAACATCGCCGAAAGCTTCGACTTGCGCCGTCACAGAAAATCTTTTTGAAATTACGTTGTCAACGTAAATTTCGACCGCAACCGAAAACGGCGTGAAAAAATTCTTGATGTTTTTCGCGTCAGCTTTGATCGAAATTTCGCCCGCCGGAAGCACAATATTCGGCGGAAGTTCGAGCCGAACTAGCTTTGCCGTGACGTTTTCAGCTTGAAAGTTTTTCAAAACTTCTCTTTCAACCGCTTGTTTCAACAAACTTTCGTCCAAATTCTGCGAAGCGCGTCGAATTAAAACTTGATTCGGTGCGTCGAGCAAAATTTCGTTTTCGTTAAATCCCGCCGCCGCGATCGAAAGCGAAATTTGTTCGCGCTTCAGTTCACGAAACATTCCGGCTTTCGGCGCGTAGCCGAGCGAAATTTGTCTTAATCTTTCGGTTTTCGACGCGTCGCCGCTGATTTCGGAGATGTTTTCGAGTTTTACGATGTCGTTTGAAACTGTCACTTCGGCGGAAATTTTTACGCCGATTTTGTTTTGTGCTGAAACTGAAAACACGAAAAACACGGAGAAAAATGTAAAAAAGAATAAAAATTTTATTACCTTTTGCATATTTTT
>DAITPE010000280.1:0-7570 GCA_036833775.1 Pyrinomonadaceae bacterium
TCATCGCGCCGAGCATCGAGATCGTGTATTTATCGGTGACCTCGATCATATCGGGCTTTTCCGCGAGCAAAATTTTGCGAATCACCGAACCGTTCTGCATATATTGCCACGGCTGGATCAAACGATAGCGTTTGTCGAAAACGGGAGAAAATTTCGCCGGAACATAATAAATCTTCGCAAATTTATTAACTTCTTCGACGGCTTCTTTTTCGCCGGGCACGATCAATCGAACGTATCTCTGATGACGTTCGGCGGCGGCGAGCAGATTGTTAAAGCTCGTGCTGATGCCGCCAGAATTTTTATGGTAATAGTTGGTTATGTGAACCGATTTTAATTTTCGCATTGTCTTCCCTTGATCGTTGATTTTATTGTTGCATCAACTGATTTTATTTTTTTACAATTCAATCATAACCGATTTTAAATTAAAAAACCGCTAAAAATAAGGTATTTAGCGGTAAATGGAAGATTATTATTAATTAAATATTATTTCCGACGGTCTTTTCTGGCAAAGTAAATTAATGCAAAAGCAATCACGATCGAAATCAAAATCACGCCGTCAACGCCCCAATATTTCAAAAAAGCGATCTGTTTTCCGCCGCCGTAAGTCCAGTAAAATTTGTTGACGAAAGCGAGACAAAGCATCTGCGAAAATACGCCGAACGCGAAAACACAAGCCGCCGCCGTCAAATATGCGCCGCGTCGGATCATCAACGCGATTTCGATCGGGATAAACATCGTAAATTCAAAGATCAGCGCGGGAAGTTTGGCAATGTCGCTCAAAAGCGATTTGCTTTCTTGGTCGCCGACGATTAGCACGTTTCGGCGCATAATGAAAAGCGTAAAAAGCGCGGAAAAGATCGTAAAACAGATCGAACGCACGATCGCTTGATCGGTGTGATCGCCCGTTCCCGTGGCGTGAGCGAAACCTAATTGAATTAAATATTCAAAGAAATGACTGATAATCGGAACGATGCAGAGAATCGAAAAAAGAGCTTTCCAAGGCGGCTCGACGCGGCGGAAAGCTTGAATCAAAGTGCCGCCGACACCGGCGATCAAAAAGCGGAAAATGAATTGGACGAACGCCGCGCCGAGTGCGGTTTTCCAAGATTCTTTGCCGATCAAATAAGTCGCAAAAAATATCGGCGCACGTACCGCACCGCTCAGAATCGCGCCTTTATAGTTCCAATGGCGCACGAAAAGCGACGGGTTGCGAAGCACGTAAGCCCACGCTTCGCCGATCGTTTCCGAGCGCGAAACGGTTGGCGTTTCATCATAAGTTAGTTCTTTCATACTACGGAAAATTCAGGCTTTTCAGCCGTCGGTGTCACTTTCGGAGAGAAGCAAATCAAAAAAAGATGCTACCGATTATATTTGAATAAATCAATTTGAAGATGCTTTTTGTTCCGATTTTTCTTGCGCTTTACGCGAATCGTAAGCGTCACGATACGCTTGATAAACATTTTCAAAAACGGAATTCCACGAACGTGTCAAAGCAAAATCGCGCGATTTTCGTTTTAAATCGCTAAGCAATTCGGGATTTTCCATCAATTCGATTGAAAATTTCACGAAATCATCGAAGTTTTCGCAAACATAACCCGTTTCGCCGTGACGCACGATAAATTTTGGTCCGCCTTTGTCGGTTACAAGACACGGCAAGCCTGCCGCATTCGATTCCTGCACGACGTTTCCGAATGCGTCGGTTTCCGAAGGAAAGATGAAAACATCCATATTCGCATACGCCGTATAAAGGTTTTCGCCGTCGAGAAAACCTGTAAACTCGGCGTTTTTAAGATTTTTTTCAAGATATTCACGCTCGTTTCCTTCGCCGACGATCAAAAATTTAAAGTCTTTTTTACCTTTTTCAAGAAGTGCTTTTTCTAGTTCGACAAGCAGGCGAACATTTTTTTCGGCGCGAAGTCTGCCGACGTAGCCGAAACGGAAAATGTTATCCGAAACCATTCTTTTTTCGGGTGTGTAAGCGATCGTGTCAACGCCGCGAATCATCAAACGCGCTTCGCGTTTCGTGCCTTTATGCAAAATGTCGATCAATTCTTGATTCGGCGCAAGCAAAATTTTCGGCATTTTGTAATACAAAACCGCGCCGTCCATAATTTTGCGTTCCGCTAAAGAAGTAACGGAATCGAGAAAGTTTTTCGGCAGGAATTTAAAGATTTTCGTCAATCGCCGCGCCGCGTATTCGTGGAGATTCGTATGCCACGAAGCGACCATCGGAATTTTTAATTTCCAAGCGAGATACGAACCGATAATGCTGACATCGTTCAATCCCGTAATGTGAAAAACGTCGGGTTTGAATTCGAGCATTTCGCGCAAAACGAGATTGACGTGACGCTGAAAAAGCGGATCGTATTTCAAACCTTCGTCCATCGGAAACGCAACGGGAGAGCGTTTTAATGAAAGATATTTAACGCTGCCGTCCGTGCGCGTTTCGGTTTTTTCTCCGGCGTGGATACATAAAAAAGGATAGCCGTTTTCTTTGGCATATCCGACAAGTCTGTTGCTGGTCATCGCAACGCCGTTTACTTCCAGAAAAGAATCGGGAAAAAAGGCGACGCGGATTTGTTCGTTCACTGCTTCAATAATAACAAACGGCGGGAAAACCCGCCTTTTGTCGAAAAGTAAATTTATGAATAATCGGAATTATTACGAGTAATTTTCCGAAACCGAATCGGTCGAAATTTGCGGCGTATAATCTTCCGTATCGGGAAATTCAAAAACCGCTTTTTCGGCATTTTTCGGGACAAAATCTTTTTTATCCATTAATGCGCGGAAAACCGGACGCATTTGCGGGCTTCCGAAAAACGCCAAAGTTTTGATCGCCATTCTGAGCCACAAAGGTCCGCCTTTGTCCCAATGAACCGAAAGCGGACGCGTTCCGAAACCGTCGCCGACATCGAAATGAACGCGGTCGAACCATTTTTTGCGACCTTCGGGAAATTCGGGATAGAATTTCAAAATTTCCGAAAAAGATTGAAGCTGGCGCGATTGCAGCGGCTGTTTATATTCCGGCATCAGCACGACTTCGCTCTTTTTATCGACGCGGATTTCTTCGGCAAATTCTTCAAAAGTATTGGCGTTTGATAGATTCAAAACCGTGTTCGGTTTGCATCCGTGTCGATCGCCGCCCGTGACGACGGGAATTCCCAAAGCTTCCGCCATTTCCAAAACCGCTTTGTTTTCAGACCACGAACGGAAACCGTTGATCTCAAAAGCGTGAATCCAGCGTCCGTGCTCCTTGATGAAATTTTTCAATAAAATTTCGTGTTTTTCTTGCCCGACGCGTTCGATGTCCCAAAGCGGATGATTCAAAATCACCAAAACTTCGGGAATTTCGTTGAGCATCGCAAAAAGTTCGGTCAATTTTTCGTTCGTCGGATTTTCGCCGAAACTGTAGCCGACCAGAGTTTTCGTCAGTTCGATCGCGCTTTTTTCGGGCAAATTATGCACGCCGACATGGAAAAATCCGTATTCATACGGAACCGTCCATTCGAGCGAGATCGGAACTTTTTTGTTTTGCCCTGATTCGTTTAATTTCAAGTTTGCGTCGATGCTGTCGTGATCCGAGATCGAAACAATCGCATCTAATCCGGCTTTGTTAATTTGGTCGGTTTCGATGCCGTGAACATCTTTGGCGGTCATCGGCGGCGACCAAAATGCCGTTGAAAAATCTATCGCTCTTCCTTCCCGCTTGAGATATTTTTTTTGTTCTCTTTCCCAAAAATAAGCGATGATCGGAATTTTTTCGGCATAATGCGGTATAAATTCCATCATTTCCTTAGAATGTTCGGTATGACAATGGAGAGAAACACCGGTTTTGGCTTTCGGGGCTAAATTTTCTGCTTCATGCAAAATATGCAATCGCGTTTGTTTTAAATTCATTACTTTCTCCGTCTCCGGCTATCAACAAATTCTTTAACCTATCAAATCTGTAAATAGATGTAAATACTTCTGATGGCGTTCAACTTGCAAACTGTTGTCCTGCATTTTTGTCATTATTTACAAGAGAACGAGTTTGTAATTTATAAATTCTATCACACCGCTAAAGCGGAAAGCTAAGAAAATAATTGTTAATTTTGGCTGAATAGCAAGGAAAAACGGCTTTTTATAATTTTTGAAATGAATTTTTTTACAACAAACTGCATCTTAACTTTAACTGTTAATTGAGAAAAATTCGAGAGAATGAAAAAAAAGAAATATTTTTCAAAAAACTTGTCATAAATCGAAAACGTGCGGTGTTTTGATTGTAGTTACGAGGAAATTCTTCTTCAATTTATACTTTTTAATAAGTTTTCAGGAGCGCAATTATGAGTTGGTTATATTCCGTTATTTTGGCAGGATTGATGTTTTCAGGCAGCGGCGGCGACATTGCTTTTTCCGGCAAGCAATACAATCCCGAACCGCAGACAAGCACCGAACAAGTAGTTAAATTAGACGAAACCGAAAAGTTTGAACAAAGCTACAATCTAAATCCGAAAGGAAAAGTTCGTGTTTCAAATGTGAACGGTTCGATCACGATCGAGGCTTGGGATAAAGCGGAAGTGAAATTGGAAGCGACGAAGATCGCCGAAAATAAAGAAATGCTTGCCGATGTCGAGATCAAAGTCGATTCGACGGCAAATTCGTTCAGCGTCGAATCGGATTACGACAATTGGAACAGCAAAAACAGTGTTTGGAAAAACCGTCGAAACTTGGAAGTTCATTATCGTTTGATGGTTCCGCGAACGGCAGTTTTGGAAGAAATCGAAGCGGTCAACGGTTCGGTAACGGTTTCAAATTTTACGAATTCGACCAATGTTTCGGCGGTCAACGGACAAGTCAAAGCGACGAATCTGCGCGGAAATGCTTCGCTTTCAACCGTCAACGGAACGGTCAATGCAGATTTCGATTCGCTCGAAGCATCGAGCAAGATCGAACTTGAAACCGTCAACGGGCAAGTTAATTTATTGATTCCTTCGGATTCCAACGCAACGATCAAAGCGGACACCGTAAACGGCAGAATCGCCAATGATTTCGGGCTTCCCGTGAGAAAAGGCGAATATGTCGGCAAAGATTTATACGGAAGATTAGGAAACGGAAGCGCGAAAATAAATCTCAGCAGCGTCAACGGCGGTTTGATTATCAATCGTAAAAACGACGGCAAAAATCCGAGTTCGACGACGAATCTTTTGAATGATGCGAATTCCGAAGATTCGGAAGATGCGGAATCAAAAGTTGACGTAAAGGTAAATGTTCAGCCGAAGATCAAGGTCGATAAGATGAATAAAGACATTGCCAAAGCAATGAAAGATTCCGAAAAAGACCGCGCCGAATCGATGCGTGAAGCGGAAAGAGAAATACAGGAAGCGATGCGCGAAATGCAGGTTGAATTGAAAAATCTCGATCCTCAAACGCGCCGAATCGCCGAAGAAGCCGTGCGCACATCGCTCGAAAGTTTGAGAAATATGAAAGACGTTAATCTCGAAGATTTGCAAATAAAGATCGAAGCGATGAAGCTCGATCAGCTTGCCAATCTCGAACGTCTTGCTGAGATAAATTGGACGGAAAGTGCGCCTTCGATCGAGAAAAAAAGCGAAACTTTTCGCGTCAAAGGAACTCCGAAAGTTTCGATCAATGCAATCGGCTGTGATGTAAAAGTTTCGGGTTGGGATAAATCGGAGGTTCAATACGTCGTAAAAAAGCTTTCGCGCGGCGGATCAAAATCGCCGATCGCAATGACGGCTGATGCGAGCGATTCCGAAGTAAAAATTGTCGTAAATAACCAAAATTCGGAAGAAGAATCTTTTGACGAAGGCGGCAAAAATGTCTTCGTGGAGGTTTTTGTCCCAAAAAAGTCGAATCTCAAGATCGCAACGGACGGTGAGATCAGAATCGAAAGCGTGACGGGCGAACTTGAATTGAATGGAACGGAAGGCGCGGTAAATATCCGCGATGCCGAAGGAAAATTACGTTTATTTACGGCTGACGGACGCGTTCGCATTATCGGTTTTCGCGGCGAACTCGAATCGCAAACGAACGACAGCGAAGTTTTTCTCGAAGGCGATTTTACAAAGATCAATGCCACATCTCAGTCGGGCGATATTTATCTGACTTTACCCGAAACGGCAAATGCCTCGATCAAAACAAACAGCGAGATCGGTTTTATCAGCAACAAGAATACGACCGTTTTCGGCTCGAAATACAATGTCTTCATAAATGGCGATTCGGTTGATTTCAAAGTTGATGAAAGTAAAGCAAACACCGAAAAATGCGACGGTTGTATCGCTTTTGTGAAAGAAAGCGAAGACACTTGGAAGACCGGAAACGGCGATTCAAAATTCAGCTTTACGACCGACGGCGGAACGCTTTATATTCGCAATTCAAACGCAGTTGTCAGAAAATAATAAAAATGTGCGAAAGTGCAATTTCTTTCGCACATTTTTGAAACTTTCCAATTCTTAGCCCGTTACACTTAACGGCATTCATTTCGCCCGTAATTAATTTAATCTTAATTTTTTCTTTTTCTATCTGTTCAAATAAACGAGGTGCAGTATGCAAAAGTCGTTGGCTTTTTTTGCAATTATATTTTTTTCATTTTTTATTATAAAAGCCCAACCTGCAAATTTATCCGAAACGACGACCGCTAATAAAAACTCCGATTCGAATACTTCGGAAGATTCTAAAAAAAGCGAGGTCGTCGAAACAAAAGTAATTCCGAAAAACGGTTCAAAAGTTATCATTCCGCCGGAAAAAGCAAGCCCCGTCAATATTCCGAAATTATCGATTCCGCTCGTAATAGACGGAAAGATCGATGAGGAAGTTTGGAAGGACGCGGCGGTTTTCAAAGACTTTTACCAAACGAATCCCGGCGACAACATCGCGCCGTCAAAACCGACCGAAGTTTTGTTGATGTATGACGAAAAAAATCTTTACGTCGCCTTTAAATGTTGGGACGAAAAGGACAAAATTCGTGCAACTGTTGCAAAGCGCGACGAGATTTTGAACGAAGACAATGTGCGTATGTGGCTCGACACTTACAACGATCAGCGGCGTGCGTATGTGATTGCTTTCAATCCTTTGGGAATTCAGCAGGACGGAATATTTACGGAAGGTCAAGGCGCGGATTTTTCGGTTGACATCGTGATGGAATCGAAAGGTGTGATCGAAGATTGGGGCTGGTCGGTCGAAGCGAAAATTCCTTTCAAATCATTGCGTTACGTTGCCGGAAAAGGCAAACTTTGGGGTTTTAACGCGGCGCGAAACATCGATCGTTTGAACGACGAATTCGATCAATGGATGCCTGATGATCGAAATGTTTCGGGATTTTTGATCAAACACGGAAAAATTTCGGGTTTGGACGAAATCAAATATGAACGCACGCTCGAAATCGTTCCGAGCGTGACGATTTCCGAATCGGGAAACCGCAAACGCGCGGTTTTGCCGTCGGTCATTAGACAAAATCCATACGATCCCGTTTTCAATCCGAACGGTTTGACCGATCCGGGAAGATTCGTGAATAATCCGATTCAAACCGATCTCGGTGTGACCTGGTCACACCGAGATCGGTTTGAATCGG
>DAITPE010000281.1:0-7552 GCA_036833775.1 Pyrinomonadaceae bacterium
ACTGAATAAAGACTTCTTTTGCAAAAATAAAGAGTAATTTCGTAAAAATACTCTTTTCTTTTTACGAAATTACTCTTTATTTTTGGTTGTAAAAGACGAATTTTGAAAATAATAAAGTGAATGGACAATTTTAAGACGATCAATCCGATTTCTTAAGCGCACCAACAAAATTAGATGTAATTAATGTCCAACAAACTTCAGTTTGTTGTTAATCGCGGACAATCAACAAACTGAAGTTTGTTGGACATCTGCGAAGATAGTTCGACTTAGTTTCGTTTGAGGGCTTAGCAGAAACGCGCTAAATAAGCGTTTCGTTTTCTTTCGTTTCAAACCAACATTTCGTGCAGAAAAGATGATTTTGACGTTCCCGTTTTGAAAATTCGGTGTTTGCAGGCATCTTTTCGGCGAGCATTTTCTCTTCAAAACTCAATTCTTCCCAACTTTTCAGTTTTCCTGAATGACAGCGCGGACATTGATTTTTATTAAATAAACTTTCCATTGCCTTTTTGCGTTTAAGCATTTAACATTTATTTACCAAACGAGATTTACAAATACAATCTGAGCGTTCCGTATTTTTTTAAGATGAAAATTAAAAGCCTTTTGCTTGCCGTGTTTTTGTGCGCGTTTTCCGCGCTTTTCGTTTTTGCACAAACCGAACCGAAATTCGATTTTTACACGCGCGGTGCGTATCGCGCCGAAGTTCCGAAGCCGCAATCCATTCTTCGTTACGATGTCGGCGAACATCATACGACTTACGCGCAGATGGAAAAGGTCATCGAAGAAATTGCCAAAGCCGCGCCCGACCGCGTGAAGATTTTCGACATCGGTTTGACGAATGAATACAGAATGCAGCACATCGTCGCGATCTCTTCGCCGCAGAATATGGCACGGCTCGATGCGATCAAAGCCGCGAATACGAAATTGACCGATTCGCGTGCAACATCGCCGTCGGAAGCAAACACGATCATTCAAAATAATCCGTCGATCGCGTGGATGGCTTACACGATTCACGGCAACGAATCGGCTTCTTTTGAAACGATGATGCAGGTAATTTATCAACTCGCCGCATCGAACGAACAAACAACGCTCGACATTTTGAATAACACCGTCGTTTTGATCGTGACAGGCGAAAATCCCGACGGACACGAAAGATTCGTGACGTGGTATAACTCGGTCGCGACCGGAAACGCCGATCGTGCCGCGCTCGAACACCGCGAACCTTGGAGCATTTACGGTCGTTTGAATCATTATCGCTTTGACTTAAACCGCGACAACATCGCCGCGACGCAGAAAGAAACGAAAAATATGCAGAAGGCGTTTTTCGAATGGAATCCGCAGCTTGCCGTCGATCATCACGGACAGCCTTCGCAGTTTTTCTTTCCGCCCGTCGCGCTTCCGATCAATCCGAATCTGCCGCAACCCGTGACAAACAAATGGATGGATATTTTCGGTCGCGCCAATTCGCAAGCCTTCGATCAACGCAATTGGGATTATTACAACCGCGACATTTTCGATCTTTTTTACGCCGGATATTGGGATTCGATGCCTTCTCTGAACGGCGCGATCGGGATGACCTACGAAACCGACGGCGGCGGCTTCAAAGGATTGAATTGGACACGCGACGACGGTTCGACCGTCACGTTTCGTTCGGCGATCGCCAAACATTTCGTCGCTTCGATGACAACGCTCGAAACTTTGTCGAAAAACAAAACGCAAAGATTGCAGGATTTCTACGATTTTCGCCGCAACGGGATCGAAGAACTCGCCAAAGAACCTTTGAAACGCATAGTTTTAGTTCCCGACAAAGACCCGGTTAAAACTGCCGAACTGATCGAGATCGTCAAACGCGCAAATGTCGAAGTAAAAGTCGCAAGCTCGTCGTTTACTTCCGCTTCGTCGCACAGTTATATGCGGAAAGATGCGCCGAAAACCAACAAAACATTTCCCGCCGGTTCGTATATCATCGATCTGAATCAGCCGCAAAAGAAATGGATCAAAGGTTTGCTCGAACAAGACACGTCGCAGGATAAAGCATTTGTCGATGATAACAATGCACGCTTCAAACGCAACGAAAGACGCGGAAAATCAGCGATCAAAGAAGATTACGGATTCTACGACATTACTTCGTGGTCGCTTCCTTTAGCATTCGGAGTCGATGCTTTCTGGACGGAAGACGCTTCGAGCGTTTCATCAAATGCAGTTTCGCAAGAATATCTCGACAACGCGAAACGCGGAAGCTTTACAGGTCGCGCACAAGTCGCATATTTGATTCCATACGATTCCGACGGCGCAGGCGCAATGGCGATTCGTCTGTTGAAAGAAGGTTTCCGCGTGGCGGTTGCGACAAAACAATTGAGCGCGGGCAACAAATCATACAAACGCGGAACTTTCGTCATCAGAATTTCGCGCAACGATGAAAGAATTCACGAAGCCGTTCCGCGTCTGGCGCGTGAATTGGGCGTAAATGTCGTCACGATCAACAGCGGTTACATCGAAGAAGGCGACACGCCCGTCGGCGGCGAAAACGTCTGGTCTTTGCAGCAGCCGAAAATCGCAATCGTTGCCGACGAAGGTGTTGACCAAACTTCTTACGGCTCAATCTGGTGGACGCTCGACCGTTACGGAATCGATTTTACGCCGATGACGATCGCCAATGTGCGCGGCGGCGCGTTGAAAAACTACAACATTCTGATTATGCCTGACGGTTCGGCAGGAAGATATTTCAGTTCGCTCGGCAGCGGCGGAGTTTCGGCGTTGAAAACCTGGATTTCAAACGGCGGAACTTTAATCACGGTTCGCGGCGCGTCGGTTTTCGCGGCATTGAAAGATGTCGGTTTGACGAGTGCAAAACTCGTCGGAAGTGAAGACGACGATCAGCCGACTCCGCGCGAAGACGAGGAAACCGACAAACGCAAAGAAGCCGAAACTGCGCCTTCGCCGACTCCGACACCTTCGAACAAAAACAAGCAAACGAATCCGACCGAAACGACGATTCCGACCGACGTTAAATCTGACAAACAAGATTGGCAACCGGCTTCGCTTCCGCCGATCGCTTCGCCTTCGTCAAACGCCGGAAAAGTTCCCGAAGCAATTCCCGGCGCAATTATGCGCGCAACTGTCGATCGCACGACTTATCTGACTTACGGTTTGGAAACGGACGAAATTCCCGTTTTGCTTTCGTCGGGTTATTTTTTCCGTTATTCAAAAGAAGGCACGAACGCGCTTGTTTTTGAACAAAAACCGAAAAATCCGTTGACAATCTCAGGCTTCGTTTGGGAAGGTAATACTGAGCGATTATTAAAAGGAACGGCTTATATCATCGACGAACCGACCGGAAGCGGACACGTCATTCTTTTTGCCGACGAACCGTTTTTCCGTGGAATTTTCCGTTCGACGACGCGACCGTTCTTTAATTCGCTTTTATTTAACGGAAGTTTTTAAGTTTTTTTATGTTCATTATCAAATCAAATTACAGCCGCAAAATCGAAATAAACAGCGGCATCGAACGAGTGCGGGCATTTTTTTCAAATACGCTTAATTTCATCAAGTTGATGGACGGTGTGGAAAGCATCATCGCGCTTTCCGATACGAAAAGCCGTTGGACGATTCGCGTCGATTTTCCGATCATCGGAGCGTTCAAACAAGAATTTATCGTTGAGCAAACATCCGACGACGAAGATTTTATCGAATGGTCGCCCATCAATGGCGAAGCCAAGAATTTTTTGAGATATTCCGCCGATCTTGTTTCGGAAAGCGAAAACAAATCATCTTTAATGCTGATGCTGAGCGTGGAATTGCGCCGCGAAAAAGCGAGCCAACTTCATTTTCTTGCGGGAATGGCTGGCGCGGAAACCATCAGCACGGAAATGTCGAAATATATTTCCAAAATGCTCGATATTTTTTTAGAAGAAGCTAAAACACAATTGGAGAATTAATATTTATGAAGAGACTTTTATTGACTGCAATTTTTGTCACGATTTTCAACATTTGCGCTTTTGCACAAATTGCCGTTCTGCGCGAATCAAACAAAGCAAGCGTAATGCAAACCGTCGGCGACACGACGATCACGATCACTTATCATCGCCCAAACGTAAAAGGAAGAAAAGTTTGGGGCGATCTCGTTCCCTACAACACAGTTTGGCGAACCGGCGCAAATGACGCAACGCTTTTTGAAATTTCAAACGACGTAATGATCAACGGGCAAAAACTTCCGAAAGGAAAATATAGTTTATATACTATTCCGACTTCAGGTGATTGGACGGTAATTTTCAATAAATCGTGGAATCAATGGGGAACGGTTTACGATGCAAAAGAAGATCAACTTCGCGTGACGGCGAAACCGATGGCGGGCGAAATGAAGGAAACTTTCGCGTTTGAATTCGGCGACGTGAAAAATACTGCAACCGATGTCGTTATTGCTTGGGAAAAATTGCGCGTTCCTTTTACGGTTGATGTCGGCGATTTTAATGCGCGAGTTTTGAACGATTACAAATCGAGAATGATCGGCGATCCGGTTCAAGCCGCAAATCTTGTGATGTCGGCGAAATTAAAGGCAAATTACGAAGAAGCTCTCGGCTGGCTGAACAATTCGATCGCAACCCGCGAAACATTCGGAAATCTCGGCGCAAAAGCTCGCCTTCTTGCTGAAATGGGACGCAATGCGGAAGCGATCACGACTGCCGAAAAAGCCATTCAAGTCGGTAAAACAGCAACTCCGGCGGCAAATACTTCTGCGCTTGAAACACTTGTGAAAGATTTGAAAGCTAAAAAGTAATAACTGATAAAACTTGAAAATCTAATTTCTAAAAACTGAATTTTTAATATCTTCGTTTCGCCTTTTTGCTTGACGAAGATATTTTTTTAATTCATAATTCTTATTGAAATTGATTTTCAATTTCTGTTTCATCCAAAAGTTATGTCAGCAAATTTAGCAGTCAAGTTTTTACCGATTTTTTCAGACGAAAAAAAAGTCGAAGTTTCATTAAACGAAGATCAAGCCGTCATCAAACTTTCCACTTGGACGGAAGGTTTGGGTTGGTGCGGACAAAAAACTTTGTCGCTCGATGCCGAAATGCTCGATGATCTGCATCGCGTAATTTCGGCGGCAAGACTGAAATTGTTGAAAAAGAAAGTTGAAGATCAGGAAGAAATTGCAACGACGAAAGTTTTGCAATTTCCGAGTTTTTCATAGTCCTTTTCTCCGAAAAAAATTTACGGGAAGCAATAGCTTGCGAACTATTGCTTCCCGATTTTTTGTTTTTTTAGTTGTTTAGCTCACTTCACGAAGCACTATCTTTTCCGAATTTACTTTCGAGATTCTTTCCGAAGTCAACTTTTCCAATTCTTCGATGTGCATTTGCTCATCGGCGATCTGACCTTCGAGCCAGAATTTCTGCGGCAAATCGTTGTCGTCGCACGAAGCCCAAGCAGTCATATATGCCGCCATCGCTTCTCTTTCAAGCTCCAGACCTTGCTTGAGCATTTCCTTCAAATCGGTCGATTGACGAATCATCGCCGGTTCGACGGTCGGAATTCCGCCGAGAGCAACGATCTTATCGCCGAGTTTTTCCGCGTGATCTTGCGCTTCTTCAGCCATATCGCGGAAAAATCCTTTGTAAACTTCCCTTTCCAAACCCGTCACCAAATAACTGTGCTGCGAATATTGAATCACTCCGGCTAATTCAAAACTCAAAGCTTTATTCAAATTTTCAACTAATTCTGCGCGTGCCATATTTCAAAATCTCCCTTGTTTTAATGATTGAACAACTAAAAGGCTAACAAAACATAAAACCGCTGGTCAAGCTAAATTATTGAAAAACAACAACTTAGAATTGAATTTCATTTTCAATACAAACAAAAAAAGCGGCTTAAATCCGCTTTTCTCATAAACTTAAATTGATTTGAAAATTATGTAATCGTGCCGCCGTCAACCGTGATAATTTCGCCGTTCATATAAGAATTTCTTTCAGAAACTAAAAAAGAAGCAAATTCGGCGAGTTCAGACGGCTTACCGAGTCTCTGAAATGAAACCCAGCCTTCATAAACTTGTAAAAGTCTGTCAGGAAGCGTATTTCCTAAATCGGTGTCGAAAATTCCGGCGGCAATCGCGTTGACGGAAATCCCGAAATTTGCGGCTTCGCGCGAAAGACATTTCGTAAAACCGATCATCGCGGCTTTGGAAGTTGCATAATGAACCGAAGTCGGCAGCGAGCGAATCGCGCCGATGCTGGTAATGTTCAAGATCGTGCCTTTGCGCTGGCGAATCATCAGTTTATAAAAAGGTTTCGTGACGGCAAAAAGGCTGTTGACATTCGTATCGATTACCCAATCCCACGAATGATCGGTCGTCGTGGCAAAATTGTCGCCTTTATTTACCGCCGCGTTATTGACCAAAATGTCGATTCCGCCCCATTCGCCCAAAATCTCACGCGCAACTTTTTTCATTCCGACGCGATCCGTCACCGAAACTTTATAAGCCAAAGCTTTTCTGCCGTGGGCTTCGATCTTTTTCTTGACTTCTTCGGCAAGTTCGTCGCTCGAATGATAATTGAAAGCGACATCTGCGCCTTCGCGGGCGTAGATTTCACAGATCGCCGCACCGATTCCGCGCGTTCCGCCGGAAACAAAAGCGCGTTTTCCTTCTAATAAAAGACTCAAAATTATTTCTCCAATATCAAAACGACAGTTTTTAGAACCAAATAGAAAGGTTAATGAAAATGCGTTTAACTGACAAGTTGAAAAGTAAAGATTATTAAATTATGCAACGGCTTTTTGCTCGGCAATTTTTTCGTTCTGCGGCATCAACGCACTGATTTCCGCAATAATATTTTTGGTCGAATTCGGAATCGCCAAATGATGCGTTGCGGCTTTCATTTCTTTGTATTTATTTGAATCATTCAACAAACTTTGAACCGTAAACACAATATCCGAAGCATTTTCGAGCAAAATTCCCGCACCTTTTTGGGCGATCAATTTCACCGTTCCGGCTTCTTGCGGCATCGGCGGCGTGGTCGCGTCGGCGATGATCGGCAAACGGCAAGCAAGCGCTTCAAAAGTCGTCAAACCGCCGAGTTTGGAAACCATCACGTTTGCCGACTGCATAAGTTTTTCGATCTCATCCGAATAACCGATGACCTTGACGGGAAACTTCGCAGTTTTCGCGATTTCTTCGGCTTCTTTGCGAAGTTCTTCGTTTTTTCCGGCAAGAAAAACCGCCTGAACATCGAGATCGCCGTTGACCAATTCGCGAAAAATTTGCGGAATATTTCCGCCGCCGACCCAACCTGCGTTGACGAAAACCGTAAATTTTTCCGGGTTCAAACCGAAAGCTTTTCGTGCCGTCTGCGCGTCGGTTTCGTCAACTTCGTGAAATTTCGGATGTATCGGCATTCCCGAAATCTTAATTTTTTCAGGCGCAACTCCGTAATCAAGAAGTTGTTGACGAGCATCATCATTTGCGACCAAATAAAGCGAAACTTCTTCGCAAACCCAACCCTTCCAAAAACCGTAACACGGATCGGTAACGACCGTGACGAGCGGAATCTGATCGGCT
>DAITPE010000282.1:0-7546 GCA_036833775.1 Pyrinomonadaceae bacterium
TATAATTTCTAAATGAAAATTCTTTCCGCCGAATACGTTTTGCCGATTTCTTCCGAACCGATCGAAAACGGTGCAGTTGCGATCGAAAAAGACAAGATTCTCGCCGTCGGAACGCTTTCCGAAATACAAGAAAAATTTCCCGATTGTGAGCACGAATCTTTCGGCGAAGCGGTTATTTTGCCGGGATTTATCAATGTTCATTCGCATCTCGAAATTACGGCAATGCGCGGTTTTCTCGATACCGTAGAACACGATTTTACGGCTTGGCTTTTGAAATTGACGAAAACGCGAGCCGAAGTTTTGACCGACGAAGATGTAAAAACTGCCGCGATTTTCGGTGCGCTCGAAGGCGCACGTGCGGGCGTGACGTGTTTCGGCGACATCGGGCGTTTCGGCGTGGTCGGATTTGAAGCTTTGAAGAAAAACAAACTTCGCGGCATCTTGTTTCAGGAAACCGAATTTTCGCCCGAAATCAAAAACGCCGATGCGGATTTTGAAAAGTTGAAAGAAAAATTTCTGGCTTTGAAGGAAACGGAAAACGAACTTGTCAAAGTCGGAATTTCGCCGCATTCGCCATACACGGTCAATCGAAAATTGTTTGAAAGAATTGCCGAATACGCGCTTTCGGAAAACATAAAAATTACGATTCACGTCGCCGAATCGAACGAAGAAGTCGAACTTTTGCAAAAAGGAACGGGATTTTTTACGAAAGTTTACGAAAAATACGGCGTCGAATGGAATGCGCCTTTTTGTTCGCCGCTTGAATTTCTCGAAAAAACGGGGATATTGCAAACAAAACCGCTGCTCGCGCACTGCATAAAAGTTTCGGATTCCGACATCGAAATTATGCGGAAAACCGATTCGCGTGTCGCGCATTGTCCGAAATCGAACGCAAAATTCGGTCACGGCATCGCGCCGCTCGAAAAATTTCTCGACGCGGAAATAAAAATCGGTTTCGGCAGCGATTCGGTAGCGTCGAACAATGTTTGCGACATTTTGGAAGAAGCACGTTTCGGCGTTCTTTCGGCGCGAAATCTTGCGTCGAAAGAACGCTTTATCGAACCGCAAGTAGCGATCGAAATCGCTACTTTGGGCGGCGCAAAATCGCTCGGATTGGAAAACGAAATCGGAACGCTTGAAAGCGGAAAGCAAGCGGATTTAGTAGTTGTTTCATTGGAAAATACCGCACAGATGCCCGTTCACGACGTTTACTCCGCGCTCGTTTTCGCTTCAAATTCGCGTGATATAAAAATGACGATGGTCGCGGGCGAAGAAATTTATCGAAACGGAAATTCAAACATCATTGACGAAAGCGAGATCAAAATAAAAATAAAGGAAATCGTGCAAAAAATGAAAAAGGCTTGAATTTCTTCAAGCCTTTTTTAGATTAATGCACGTAAAAACTCGGAATCGGAATATCGTTCGGTGCGCCGAAAGCAACAGATTGAAAACCGTTTCTCGAACGGTTTAAATACCAGATTCCATTGCGGTAAACGGCTTGATCGGTTTTGAAATCGCCGTCGTAATCGCCCGGAACGGGAATGTCGCCCGCTTGTCCGAATTGAACCGCCGAAAATTGTTCGTCGGTGCTGTTGATGCGATACCAAGTTCCGTTTTCTGGACGGTAAACAGCAATGTCGTCGCGTCCGTCGTTGTCGTAATCAGCCGCAACGAGTTTGTCGGTCGAAAGTCCGAAAGAAACGGCTTTGAATCCGTGAAATGATTGCTGAATATACCAAATTCCGTTGCGGAAAACTGCCGCATCGGTTTTGAAATCGCCGTCGAAATCAGCCGGAACGGGACGATCGCCGCTTTGTCCGAAATTGATAACTCGAACATTTCCGTTTGCAGAATTGCGAATAAACCAAGCTCCGTCACGGAAAACCGCCGGATCGGTTCTGTAATCGCCGTCATAATCTCCTTGAACCAAAATGTCCGAACTCAATCCCCAATTGATATTGGAAAAAGTATTATTGGATGAATTCAGGATCAGCCAATTGCCGTTGCGGAAAACAGCCGTGTCGGTTTTCTGGTCGCCGTCATAATCGCCCGGAATCGGTTTGTCGGCGGCAATTCCCCAATTTATTGCCGTAAATCCACCGCTCGAACGATTCATATACCAGTTTCCGTCGGAAGGTCGAAAAACGGAAACGTCGGTCATCAGATCGCCGTCAAAACTCGGCGGCTGTGCGGTCGGGAAAATGTCGATGCACAAAGGCGATTCAAAAGACAATTTCCAACCTTGGATCGTGCCCGAATCGCCGACCGTATCGTCCACGATCCACAGTTTCCAATCACCGTTAAAAGTGTTGCTTCCGTTATTGAAAACCGAAGCGAATGTTGCCGAACCCGTCGGTGCAGGATTTTGGTAAGGCGCGGCGGGCGCAGGTGTCGGAAATGAATCGGCGGGAGCATAATTTGTCGGTTTATATTCGCCCGGAACGGGAACGGTCGAACTTGAAGGAATTAATGTTGCGTCATCCGTAAAAGTAAAAGTTCCCGACACGGTATTCGTCGCGTTATTTGTGCTGTAAATGTCGGACACCAGCGTAAACTTTTGTCCGCTCGGGCTTTCGAGCATCACATCGATGTCGCCGAACCAAGTGTGGGAAACGTTTGTCAGTTCGACTTTCGGAATCCGTGTGCCGATAATTCCTGAAACAGTAATTACCGACGGATACGCCGCCGCCGCGCCGACCGTGTTTGACGGCTGACCGTTCGGAACATTGATTAATGTATTATTTGTAAACACGCTTCCCGGTTGCGACGGAATGACGCGGAAGGATTTTGTTTTGGTTATTGTGCCGAGATTGCTCGAAATATTGATCGTAATGACATGAAACGGATCGCAAGTGCCGTAACGTGGAATGAAGTAAGTGATGTCGCGGGTGACAATTTGACCGTTTGAGATCGTGCCGTAGTTTTGTGACATTCCGTTTACGATCGAAGCCGTGACATCGGTCGCGGTTATGCCTGAAGTGTTTGTCAGTTTCAGTGTCACGGAAACGGTTTCTCCCATTTCGGTTTGACCGTCGCCGTCACCTTGAAGCTCGGTGATCGTGATTGGTTCAAGAACCGTTAATCCTGGCAAGTCGAAAGATTCGGTCACGACCGTATTATTCGCGCCCGTTCCCGCATTTTGGATGCTTGCCGAATAACCCATTCCGCGTAGTGCGAAACCTTGCCAAATAAAAGTTGCGTCTGTTGAATCGCTTGCAAGTGCCGCGGCGATGATCGCATCGCGTGATTGAAGCATTGTCGGTCCGATCGGCGAAAACTTCATTGCATCCGTAACATATTGCAATGCGCGGCGATTTCCTTCTGCCGCGCCGTGTCTGCCGATGAGTTTGTCGCGCATTTCCCAAAGAATTACACTCCAAATTTCGCCTATGTTATTAACTTGGTCGCAGGTCGTAACTCCGATCGGACCGCGTGGAAATGCACTGTTTGGATTACTTGTTCCGGTTCCGATCAGAACATTGCAATCAGAGTTTAAATATCTGAAAGTAAAAGGATTATGCGGTCTGTTGTTCGCGCCGACAGATGCCAAAACGGCAGTCGGGAAACGGCGGATTCCGTAATAATAATTGCTTTCAAATCCGGCAGTTATTTGATATGTGACATAACCTCCCGTCGTATAAGTTCCGAGTCTGTCGTCGGTCGGTTCCGACATTAGAGCGAGCGCGTAAAAATCAGACCAACCTTCACCCATTCCGCGCGACATATTTGTTGTAAGTCCGTTTCCGTTTGAATGTAAACGATTTGAAAGTCCGTGCGTGACCTCGTGAATCAAGATTTGACTATCCAAAGCGCCGTCACGGTCGGGTGTCGAGCCTGTCCAGATGAACATTTGCAAACGACCGCGACCGCCGTCAGCCGGAGTAGAAAAGTTTGCGCCGCTTGTGCCGGTTCCTTCTTGTATTTCGACGGAAATGCTGTCTTCACCTAATCCGCCGCGTCCGAAATTGTCCGTTTGAAAATTGCGTGACTGCTCATTAAAACCGAATCGATAAAGTTCATCGTGCCAACGATTAACGGCATAGAAAGCGTGTGTGATCGCGCCTTGCTGAAATGGCGACGGCGGGTAAGTTTGCGTTGTCGGCACAGGTTCTTCACCCGGCGGCGGATTTCCCGGTGCAGGATTGTATGCATAACTGAAAACTCTGTTCGGATCACCGAAAGCCCAACCGTTATCGTCAATTCCGTTCGGGTTCATGCGATCGATTCCTGCTTCTGCGTTGTTGCCGATCGTGCGGTTTTCGCCGTCGGGAATCCATCCGTTATTGTTGAAAGTATAAGGCGGTTCGTTGCCGATCAAGGTAAAATCGGTGCGCGGAACGAGCGACGGTTGCCGACAGTCGGTCGGTATCAAACATCCGGGCGAGAAAGGCGAAGGGCTGTCCGCCGTCTTCATCAAGCTAGTTTGGTTGCCGTAAACATTGTATGTTGCAGGTTGAGTTTGATTTTCGGTGATGTTTTTATGCCACAAAACCGTGCCGCTTTCAGAATCGACAATCACATAAAACGCCGCATTTTTCGTCCATAAAAGCACACGCCACGAAGGACGCACAACGCCCGAATCGATCGGGAAATACATCTTTTCAGCGGTCGTTTCGTCTTCAAAATTTCCGCGTTCAAAAGTGATTTTCAGTTCGTCCTTTGCCGAATCTTTTCTTTGCAGATTTTCTTCGGGAAAACCAAGATATTTTGCGGCATTTCTGACTGCGTTTTCAGCAATTCCGAAATTGTTTGAAACACTTTCTTCAGCGACGTTCGGCGCGAGATTGTTGATAACGCGGATGATCTCGTTTTTCTTTGTAAATCCGGCTTTGACTTCTCCGCGAAAAACAGGAATTCCTTTGATTTCCTGCTCGAATTGAACGAAGGATAAAACGCCGTTCGGATTCGTGTAATCGGCGGTTTTCTTCAATTTCGCCAACTGCATTTCGTCAATCCCGAAAAGTCCGCTGTTTTCGCGGATAAAATCTTTCAAAATCTCGTCGCGTTTTTCGCTGCTCGGCGAAGTCAAAAATTGTGTTTTGAGTCTGATTTCGGGCGAAATTACTTCGGGAATCCGCAAATCTTCATTGTATTCGACCTTTAAATCCGAAACATTTTGACGAAGTTTATCTTCGGCGCGCTTCATATTTTTGCGTTCGGTTTGAATTTCGGAATCGCTTTTTGAAGAACGTGCAACAAAATCATCAACCGCTTTTCGCGCTATCGCATTTTTATCAGTGCGAATGTCGTAATTATCTGGAAACGAAGATGTTGCAGTTTGTTTTGCGGATATTACAGAAGGCGAATTATTCCAAAAAATGAAGGCTGAAAAGACAAACAGGAACGCGAAAAAAAGGGAAGTTTTTTTGAACGAAAAAACACGGCGAATCATAGACAAACTCCTTTAAGTAGTTAGGTTTTGGAAAATTTACAATTAAATTATCAACCAATTTACTGATTTTTTAAAGAAAAATTTTAAAAATTTTGGAATTGCCCGTATTCAAAAAATTTGTCCGCAAAGCAAATGCGGAAGAAAACCGTTTCCTGCATTTACTTTGCGGACAAAAAAGAACTTCGCCGAAAAATTTAGACGTTGTTATTTTCCAAAAGCTGGACGAATTTTTTCGCTGCCAACGACAAATTGCGGTCGTTTCGGTAAATCACGCCGACGGGTCGAACCCATTCTTTCTCGGCTAATTTGATGATGTGAAGCTGTCCGTTTCTTTCTTCATCCATCACCGACGGCTGCGGCACGATCGCCATTCCGAAATTTACTTCGACGGCGCGTTTGATCGTTTCGATATTGTCGAATTCGGCAACCTTGCGAACGTCAACGCCGTTTGCTTTTAATATTTTATCAGTCGCTTTGCGCGTCGGAATGTCGCGTTCAAAAAGTACGAAATCTTTGCCGTTCAGCTCTTTCGCTTTGAGTTTTTCTTTACGTGAAAATTCGTGTTCGGGCGAACAGATCAAAACGAGTCGATCGCTCATCATCGGCACGATCGTCAAACCTCGGCGCGGTTCGGGAAAAGCAACAACGCCGAGCTCGACCGTTCCGTTCAAAACATCGCGGACGACGCGCGTCGTGCGTGAATATTCGAGATCGATCTTCGCCGAAGGAAATTTCGACATAAATTCGCGCACTTTCGGCGGAAGTTCGTGCAAACCGACGCTGTAAACCGTTGCAACTTTTACGGTTCCGCCGATCTTGCCGACGAGTCCGCGCATACTTTCATTTAACTGATCGTAGCAATCCAAAACGCTTTTCGCTTCGCGGTAAAAAACTTCGCCCGCAGTCGTCAAACGCACTTCGCGTCTGCCGCGCACACGCTCGAGCAATCGACGTTTGAACTTTTCTTCCAATGTCCGAATTTGTTGACTGACTGCCGACTGCGTAATGAAATTTCGTTCGGCAGCAAGCGAAAAGCTTTGTAAATCAACAAGATCGCAGAAAACTTTTAATGTTTCGATATGCATAGTTTCTTATAATGATTCATTTATCATTATGAAAAAAACGAACCAAGATAAATGAAAATTTTTACGATTGACGGATGAAAATTAGTTTTCCTCAATAATACATTCAGGAAAATTCATTTTATCTTATCAGATTTACTGTCTATAATGAAAATTTTGAAAGCAATAAAATAAAAAATTGCGGTTTAGTCGTTTGATTTAGCCTTTTCGGGAAAATATAATGATTTCACCGCAGTAACTTTCATAACGAGATTAAGGAAAATACATGAAAATCAGCAATACGTTTCTGTTAAGAAAATTGCATCAGATTACGGGCATCGCGCCGCTCGGAATATTCTTTTTCGTCCATATGTTCACGAATTCGAAGGCGATGAGCGGAGCCAAAGTTTTCAATAGTGCCGTCGAAGACATTCATCATATTCCGTATCTTCTTTTCGTCGAAATTTTCGGAATATTCGTGCCGCTTTTGTTTCACTCGATCTACGGAATCATCATTTCGGGCGAAGCGCGTTTTAACATCGGCAGTTACAGCTACGGACGCAATTGGTTTTATCTTTTTCAAAGAATCACGGGCGGATTTCTGTTTTTCTTTATCTTGTTTCACATCCTGAATCTGCGTTTCGGGATAATTCCCGGACTCGAATCTTACGGAAATCCGGTGGCGGGAAATGCAGATCAAGCATTTGCGATCGTTTCAAAAGAATTCAGCAACACGGGAATTTTTCTTTTCTACATTTTCGGAATTTTGGCGACGGCGTGGCATCTCGGCTACGGATTCTTTTTGTTTGCCGTTGATTGGGGTATCGTGATCGGCGAAAAAGCGCAGAAATACGCACTTTACGCTTGCATCGGTTTAGCAGTTTTTCTCGGTGCAGTCGGCATCAATGCGGCGGCTTCGTTTTTAAAACCGTGCGGACTTTTTCCGTCGGCATTTTGCGGCGAACTGGAGAAAAAAGGAATTACCGAACCGAATAAAACAGGAAAATTTTAGTTTTTAAGAATCGGAATTTAGATTTTTAGCGAATATAAATTTATGGCATCAAACGGATTAAAAATAGCGATTGTCGGCGGC
>DAITPE010000283.1:0-7485 GCA_036833775.1 Pyrinomonadaceae bacterium
TTTGAATTAGCCTGCCTCGCGTTTCGGACTTTGCGTAAGATTTAAAATACACAAACAGATTGTCCATCGGATAAATGAGCAAAACTCTCTAATCCCTGACAAAGAACCGTAAAACACGCAATGTAGGTAAGAATTTAATTTACTCCCAATAAATGAAAAGGGCAAGATTAACAATAATTTATATTGAAATGAGCAAAGGTTATATATCATTTTGAAAAACGCCGAACTCGGACTATTTTCTAATTCTGCATTTACCGAAGAATTCAGGGACGAAAAAAAAAGGTGACATAAACAATCAAATTGAATAGAATCTTTATAAACTTCAAATTGAAGTATTTGCACCAACCGGCAAAGCGGTAATTTTACCTAACTTACACGATGAAAAACTGCGGTTTTAAGGAAGTCGGGGTGTAAAGCAAGTCGTGTAATTAAACATATTGAGGGGAAGAGATGAAATCTATATTTGCCAAAAGCGTAAATTTATTAGTATTTGAAGCACTTTGTTTAGTGATCTTTTTAACTGCGTTCGGAGCTTCGGAATTAAAAGCACAATGTTTGCCCGTCGATTATCAAAAAACATTCGAAAGAGTTTACCGTCAAGACAAAATATTTATCGAAGGTTTAGCCGATCTGACGGGCGACGGCAAACCCGATGCTTACGGATACAAGGTTTTGGTAAATGTTTACAGGCATTTAGTGATTTTACCAAACGACGGAAACGGCGGTTTCGGCGCACCGATCGTTTCCGGTACCGATTTCGACATAAATACGCAAAGCATCGAAATGGACAGCAAAACCTACGGCAGTATCGTCGTCGGTAAAATTAATAACGACAACAGTTTGGATATGGCTGTTTTGTCGAATACCGCGCCGAATTACGTTCGTATATTTCTCAATGACGGTAACGGAAATATGACCGCCGCAGGTATAACTTTCTTGGAATCGAACGAAAGACTTTTAAACATCGCCGACTTTACAGGCGACGGATTAGGCGATCTGCTGACCGGAAAAATAAATCTCAATTCGATTTTTTATTTTCAATCCTTCGGTTTTCACGTCGGAACTGCGAATAACACTTTTGGAAATTTGAGCGTTTTTGTTTACGACAATCCGCAAAGTCCGGCGCATCCGTTTGTCGGCGATTTCAGCGGCGACGGCAAATCCGACATTATATATATGAAATATGCCGGAAATAATTACAGTTTGAATTTGCTGACAAGTAATGGAAACGGTTCTTTTACGAACAACTCTTTACCGTTTTCGAATGTCGGTATTTACGGAACTGCGGATTTGAATAATGACGGGAAAATGGATATTTACGGAAACAGCGCATTGTTAAATAACGGAGGCGGAACTTTTACGGAAATACCGTATCCGACGATGCCGGCAGAACCGTATCAAACGAATTATATTTACCCGACAAATAAATATTTTGCGGCTGATTACGACGGCGACGGCGATCTCGATCTGATAATCAGCAAAAGCGGAAGGCAGAATTCGGCAGACCTTCAAAAGAAGTTTCATCAAGTTTTGATCAATAACGGACAAGGACTTTTTACCAAAATATTCAAGAGCATTCCATTTAACGGAATCGCTGCCGATATAACCGGCGACGGAAAAGCCGAAAATGTGATTTTTGTAAATTCAACCCTCGGTTCATATTATCCGAGCGCGACGAATCAACCGATTGTGATCGTAAAACAAGCGACTTGCCAAGCCCTCGCGCCGAGCGGACAAACGAAAATTTTGGACTTTAACGGCGATCGGGTCAGTGATATAGCAAATTGGCAAAGTTCGAACGGACAATGGAGTTATCTGGCAAATGTGAATTCCAATTCTTTCTTTTGGGGAAATTCTTTCGATAAACCCGTTCCGGGTGATTATGACGGCGACGGGAAAACGGATGCGGCAGTTTTCCGAAACGACGGAAATTGGTATGTTTTGCAAAGCTCGACGGGAAGTTTGTATGCTCTAGGTTTCGGTTTTTCGACCGATATTCCGATCTCTGCGGATTATGACGGTGACGGAAAAACCGACATTGCAGTTTATCGTCCCTCGACCGGAGATTGGCATATTTGGCTGATGGGACCGCAGCAATATCGCGGAATTCACTGGGGAATCAGCGAAGATTTACCCGTTCCGGCAGATTTCGACGGCGACGGCAAAACCGATCTTGCAGTTTTCCGTCCTTCGACCGGATTTTGGTATTATTTCCGAAGTTCCGATGCGGGATTCGGGGCAGTTAATTGGGGCAGAAATAACGATATTCCGATTCCGGCGGATTACGATTACGACGGAAAAGCCGACATTGCCGTATTTCGAAAAGCCGGCGGAACTTGGTTTATATTGCATAGTGCCGACGGCAATTACACACAAGCCGCTTTCGGGCAAGACGGCGATCTGCCGATGCCGATTGACAGCGACGGCGACGGGGTTTTGGAATTGGGAGTTTATCGTCCAAGTGCCTTTACTTGGTATTCATCAGGACAACCATTGCTGATTTGGGCACAATACGGCTCTGCGCAAACAAAACCTTTAAGGATGTTTCAGCCTTTGGGATGATAAATATTTCAAACATTTGAAAATAAAGGTTCGAGTTTTTACTCGAGCCTTTATTTGTTTAAGACAAAATCCGCGAATTCATAAATAAATGCGCGCTGTAATTTTAATTTCCTCAGACTTTTTGTTTTAATGTAACTTTACAAAATTCAACTTATGAATAATTTTGAAGCATTGATCGAAAATCTCGATCTGAAACTTTTCGAGAAAATCCTGAGTCAATCAACCGAACACGATAAAAAAACGCTGTTGGCGATTCAATCGGCAGTTCGTGAATTAAACCCAAATTACAATTATTTAGAGATCGGTTCGTATCTCGGCGGAAGCATTCAGCCGCATCTGCTCGACGATAAATGCGCGAAAATTTATTCGATCGATAAACGTCCGCCGGTTCAGCCCGACGCGCGCGGAATCGATTATGCTTACGAAAACAATTCGACGGAAAGAATGCTCGAAAAGCTAAAAACGGTTTCCGCCGAAAAAATGGATAAGATCGTCACGATCGACGGCGACAGCGGCGAAATTCCTGTTTCAAAAGTTGCGGATAAAATAGACCTTTGCTTCATCGACGGCGAACACACTGACGAAGCCGTTTTGCGCGATTTCAAATTTTGTTTGAACGTCTTAAAAGAAAACGGCGCGATTTGTTTTCACGATTCGCAAATTACGTATAACGGAATCGCAAACAGCATTAAATATCTGGAAGAAAAGAAAATCGCGCACCGCGCATACATTTTGCCGAACATCGTTTTCGTGATCGAAATCGGCAATTTTCCGCTCCACAAAAATCCGAAAATTCTCGAAAGATTGATCGACAATCATCACAGCTACATCTTCTCTTTGCAGAACAATGACGAGTTTCGACGCTTTGCCAACAAATTTCCGTTTCGCCAAGTCAGAAATTTAATGGTGAGAATGCGAAAAGGTCACATCAGCCGCTAAAAAACGTTACAAATAAAGCAATCTGAACGGAAAGGAACGATTCGAAGTCAGTCTAATTTCGAATCGTTCTTTCGATTTCGAGCAAAATTTTTTGAAATTTGCGTCAACAAAGCAATGCCGTATTTTGTAAACGGCTTGTTTTACGAAAGAGAAAGTAGTAAAAACTGTGTTGAGGAAAATAATGACAAGAAAAATTCGGTGGCAAAATAGTTTGGTCGGCATTCTTTTGATTATTAGTTTTATGTTCGGAAGTTTGCCGATAAAAGGGCAGGAACTCGTTTCGGTCAGCGACATTACGGGCGGTTCGAGCGTTTTCGTTTTTAGAAATTCTTCAAAATCTTCACCGCGAAAATTCGTTTCGTCGGTAAAGGTAAAACGGACAAAAGCTGCTCGTATCGAAACGACAAAGAAAGTTACCAAACAATTTGTGACGATCGCAAAAGTCGAACCGCGCCGTCCGCGCACGAAAACCGTCGATCCGAATAAATTGCCGCCGCAGGTCAATACAATGCCGAAAGCGCAGGCTTCCAAACTTTTTGCCGGAGTCGGCGAATATTACATTGATCAGGAAAACACCGAAAAAGCCATCGAATTTTTCCGTGAATCCGTCACGCTCGATGCTAAAAACGGCGATGCGAAAAAAGGTTTGAGCGAAGCGTTGGCACTTAAGGGAAATACGCTGTTAGTTGACGAAAAACCCGACACGGCAAAAGCATTTTTTGAAGAATCTTTGAAGAATAATCCGAATAATGCCGTTGCGTTTTTCGGTCTCGGCGAAGTTTATTCTGCTCTCGAGAAAGATGATGAAGCGATCGTCAATTATGAAAAATCATTGTCTTTGGACAAAGATTTGACCGAGATCAATGTTCCGCTCGGAATTCTTTATTATCAAAAAGGCGAGATCGCCAAAGCCGATGCTTTATTAACACGCGCACTTGCGAGTTCGCCGAACGATGCCGAAACGCAATACTTTTTAGGTTTGGTGCGTTATGCTCAAAACCGAAATCAAGAATCTTTAACGGCGTTTCGTCAATCTTTGAAAACCGATCCGAACAATGCCGAATTGAATTTCAGAATCGGACAGGCATTGGAAAGAATGGATCAAAATAATGAAGCGATTGCGGCGTTTAATGAAGCTGTCAAATTAAAACCGCAGTATTTTGAAGCCCAATTCGAACTCGGAAATCTTTATTACCAATCCGAAAAATATGCCGATGCCGTTAAATCTTTTGAAGCGGCGAAACGGCTTAAAAACGACAGCATCGAAGTTTACGTAAATCTCGGCGACGCTTATCGGCAGATTCCCGATTACAATATGGCTGAAAGTAATTACAATCTGGCGATCACATTTATTCAGCGCGATCCTAATTTCAGCAAAGACGAAACGGCGGAAATTTACAGTAATATCGGTTACGTGATCGGCAGACAATGCGAAATCAATATGCGTAAAGCCGTTAGATGTAAATGGAATACGGCGATCAACAGTTTGGAAAAAGCTGTCGAGCTGAGTCCGAACGCGGCAGATTATACGAATCTCGGTTGGGCTTATTACAGTTCGGCACGAATCGATCTGGCATCGAGAAACGAAGCCGAAGCGAAACCGAAACTCGAAAAAGCCAAAGCCGCTTTACAAAAAGCGGTCGAATCGAATCCGAAATTCGTCGAAGCTCCGCTTGCCAATCTCGGAAGTGTTTACATCGATCTCGGCGATTATCCGGCGGCGATCGACACCTTGAAAAAAGTGACCGATAAACGCAAGGATTGGGCTTTCGCAAATTACGCGCTCGGTGTTGCTTACCGCAAAAACAACGATATTCTCAATGCGATCACGGCTTTCAGCAAAGCGGTCGATATTGACGGAAATTACATTGCGGCTTTAGCCGGATTGGGCGAAAGTCAGATTCGGAGTAAAAATAAAAAAGAAGCGCAAAAGGTGATCGATAAATTGAAAAAAATATCATCGCCTGATGCTCTGAGAGAAGCTCAAAAATTGGAAGTTTTAACGATTCAACTGAAATAGTAAACTTTCAAAAAAGGCGAAAATTCAAGTAAATCAACTTGAATTTTCGCCTTTTTCGTTTATCATCAAAGATTTTACAAAAGTGTATAAAACCATCAAAGTTCAGGAAAATATTCTGCTCGCGCCATTGACAACATTAAAAGTCGGCGGAAATGCGCGGCTTTTTGTCAGAGCCGAAACTGAAACGCAAGTTGCCGAAGCGGTGAAATTTGCCCACGAACACGAATTTGCATTGTTCGTGCTCGGCGGTGGAAGTAATGTTTTAATTTCCGATCAAGGTTTTGATGGTTTGGTCATTCAAATTGCTTTGAAAGGCATCGAATTCGGCGAAGAAAAAAACGGTTTTGTTTCGGTAACGGCAAAAAGCGGAGAAGATTGGGACGATTTCGTTAAAATCTGCGTCGAAAAAGATTTGCAGGGCTTGGAATGTTTAAGCGGAATTCCCGGGTTTGTTGGCGGAACTCCGGTTCAAAATGTCGGCGCGTATGGACAGGAAGTTTCGGAAACTATTACGAAAGTCAGAGTTTTTGACCGCAAAAGCTCTGAAGTTTTGGAATTGAGCAACGCAGATTGTAAATTCACATACCGAACCAGCATTTTTAATTCGACCGACAAAAATCGTTTCATCGTTTTGGCAGTTACCTTCAATCTCAAAGCAAACGGCGAACCGAAAGTTGTTTACAAAGATTTGCGGGAGTTTTTCGGCGAAACAAAACCGGATTTGCTGAAAACACGCGAGGCGATTTTGCAGATACGCCGCGCAAAATCAATGGTCATCGACGCGAGCGATCCGAATTCACGAAGCGCAGGTTCATTTTTCAAAAATCCGATCGTTTTGAAAGAAGAGTTTGAAAAATTAAAGGAAAATTTCAATGGCGAAATTCCGTTTTTTACGGTTGACGACGATTCGGTCAAAATTCCGGCGGCGTGGCTGATCGAAAAATCGGGTTTTCAAAAAGGATTCAGAAAAGGAAAAGCCGGACTTTCGGAAAAACACACGCTCGCAATCGTAAATTTCGATGAAGCCAAAGCTTCCGACATTTTAGAATTGAAAAATCTCATTCAAGAAACGGTCGAGCAAAAATTTGCCATCCGTCTTATTCCCGAGCCGATTTTGGTCGGATTTGCGAATTAGAAAAAAATAAATTTTCGGCGATTTTGCTCTAAAGTAACCACTTCAAAAAATATCTTGTCACAAACATCGAACTGTGATTTAATACTTTTCGAGTTTGAACAGTATGCGCGTCTCGGTTTTCGTAAATTTACGGAAACTCAAACCTATTCTGTCTGCAAATTTCACCTTAACTACAAAAACCAAGGACTATTTAATGCAGTTTTTTGAAATCGGGTCATAAAGATTTCACAAAACCAACCGTAAATCTATCAGAAGTATGAAAAAAGAGCTAAAAAATGAAAAAGAAATAAAGTCGGAAACTATTTCAAACGTAAATAGAAGGAAATTTTTAGGAAATTTAGGGAAAACCGCCGTTGCCGCCGCTGCTGTCGGGACGATCGCGCCGCTCGCGGATGAAAAATCCTTCAGTGTTTCGGCGCAACGCGGCGGAAATGCCGTAATGGCGAGAGCGAACAAATGTTATCAAGTTCGTGTAAGTGCCGCACAATCGAATTTGAATGCGTTTTCGATGTATCAATTGCGCGAAAGCAACGGCGACGAACTGCAATATGCGAATCGGATCGGCAGTTATTCAAAAGGTTTGCCGCATCAAGCAAACGGCGAGGTCGTGCCGACGGCTTACAACGCGCTTTTGAGTGCGCTGCAAACGGGAAATCCGGCTCTTTTCGAGCAAATTCCGATGGGCGGCGACCGAAAATTGACAAATCCGCAAAGCGGTTTGGCGTTCGATATGGAAGGCGCGGATTGTTTCAGCTTTATTCAAAAAGCTCCGCCCGCATTTTCGACGAAGGAAATCGCGGCTGAAATTGCCGAAAATTATTGGATGGCG
>DAITPE010000284.1:0-7466 GCA_036833775.1 Pyrinomonadaceae bacterium
AGAGGAAATCCCAAATCCGCAATCCCAAATCCGCAATCCAGTTCACGTCGTTTACGGCGGCGCGAATCTTTTTAAGGCTGAAACGCCTGCAAAATTAGGAAAGATCGCACTCAAATCGCTCGAAACTTACGCGCCTGATTTTGCCGAATTTGCCCGCGCAATGTGGCTTTTAGGCGCAGATTCGCTGCCGAATTTTGAAGACGCGGTGCAGGAAATCGAGTTTGAATTGATCGAAAACGAGGAAAAAGTTAAGCGCGAAAACTTCCCTGCGTGGCTCGCGTGGACAATCTACAACCGCACTTACAAAAAAATACAAAACGAAGCCGTCGAAGATTTTCGCATTGATTTTGAAGACGGTTACGGCTTTCGTTCAGATGCAGAAGAAGATTCGCATTGCATTTCAGCTTCCGACGAATTGGCGCGTAGTTTTCACGAAAAAACGATCACGCCGTTTTGCGGTTTTCGCGTGAAATCGTTTCAAACTGAAACTTACAAACGCGCCGTGCGCACTTTGGATTTGTTTTTAACGAATTTGTTTGAAAAATGCGGCGGAAAATTGCCCGAAAACTTTGTCGTGACTTTGCCGAAAATTTCGCGCAAAGAGGAAATCGAAGTTTTAACGGAACTTTTAGACGAATTTGAAAAAATAAATTCTGTCGAAAACGGCGCGATAAAAGTCGAAATAATGATCGAAACACCGCAGTCAATCGTCAATGAAAAAGGTGAAATCGCTTTAAAAAGTTTCATCGATGCGGGAAATGGTCGCATAAATTCGGCGCATTTCGGCGCGTTTGATTACACGGCGAGCTTTGGAATTTCGGGAATTCATCAGCATTTGCGCCACGAAGCCTGCGATTTTGCGCGAAATATGATGCAGATTTCGCTCGCGCCTTTGGGAATTCGTCTGTCCGATTCGGTCACGACCGAAATGCCCGTTGCCGTTCACAAAGGTGAAAATTTGAGCGAAAAACAATTGAAAGAAAACGTTTTCGCCGTTCAAAAAGCGTGGCGCGCGCATTTTAATAACGTCACGCATTCGTTAATCAACGGTTTTTATCAAAGCTGGGATTTGCATCCGGCACAATTGGTCGCGCGTTATGCGGCAGTTTACGCTTTTTATCTCGAAAGCGCGGACATTCAAGCTAAGCGTTTGAAAGGATTTATGGACAAAGCAACGCAGGCGAATATGACCGGAAACACTTTCGACGACGCGGCTTCGGCGCAAGGACTTTTGAACTTTTTTATCCGCGCTCTAAACTGCGGCGCGATGAATGAAACTGAAATTTCTGCGAAAACAGGCTTGAGTGTCGAAGAACTAAAATCCGCCTCATTTGCGAAGATTATGCGAAAAAGAATGAAAGGGTGAAAAAGTGAAAAAGCCTGAATTTCAAACTCAGGCTTTTTATTAACTTTTAACTTTTTAACTTTCTAAGCTTCTTCGCTCGACATTACTTCTTCGAGAATCGCTTCTTTGCGTCGGCGGCTGTCGCGGACTTGCATTTCCTTTTTTTCGTTAAACGAAGGCGGCTGTGAAAACGGATCGACTTGGAGCGGTAAACCTTCGATGGCAAGCGAATTTGAAATAATTCTGGCGATCAATTCCTGCTCGAATTTTGAAATTTCGAGAAAACGTGCGCCGATGCCGTTGTTTTCAAAACGATACAAGGCTTTACACATCAGCGGCAGCCAATTGCGGTTCGGCAGTTGAATTTCGAGCCGAAATTCTTCACCCGTAAAAATGTTTTCGTCCCATTCGGCAAGACAACCGCCGATGCTGATCTGTTGGAGAACGGTCTCGACCCGATCGCCGAATTTCGTGTAACGAACAGCGGGAATATCGAGCGAAAATCTGATATGTTGGCGTTGTGATATAGACATTTTTGAAATATGCGCGGCAGGAATTTCGTCAAATCGGTAAAGCGTTTGACAACTTTTATTTTACAGGCTTTTCTTAATTGAAAGCAACATTTTTTTTCCAATGCAGACAAAACTCTTTTCGACAATTTATCTGATCGTGCTTTGCGCCGAATGCTTTGCCGTTTTTACTAACAATTTTTCGGTTCAGCTTTTTACGAAAAACGCTTTGATGCCGATTTTGATCGTTTATTTTTTGATCGAAAGCAAAAATCTTAATTCGTTGAAATATTTGATACTTTCCGCGCTTTTCTTTTCGTGGATCGGCGATTTCGTGCTTTTGATTGACAAATATTTCGGCAATTTATTTGTTTTCGGTCTGGTCAGTTTTTTGATCGCGCATCTTTTTTATATTTTCTATTTTTGGAAAGTCAGAAAACTAAACTCTGCCGAAAATTCTTTCAAATTATCGATTTTTATTGCCGTTTTCGCTTACACTGGAATTTTATATTTCATACTTTTCCCGTATCTCGGCGCGATGAAAATTCCCGTTCTGATTTACAGCACGATCATTTCGCTGATGCTTTTGGCGAGTTTTCACGCATTTGAATCGACACAAACGAATTTTGCAAAACTTTGTCTGCTCGGAACCCTTTTTTTCGTCGTTTCCGATTCACTTTTGGCGATAAATCGCTTTGCTTTTCCGCAACCGATTTTCCCAGTTTTGGTAATGCTGACTTACGGCTTAGCGCAGTTATTTATTACGCTCGGAAGCGTGAAAAATTTACAAAATTACGAAAAGAGGAATGATATTTAGCAGATTATTTTGACCGTTCAAAGAAAAAAGATTTACTTTAACCCGTTCAATTTGCAATAATTAATTCAAACAACAAGGAGGCTTTAATGGCTGAAGAATTTGATGAGTCGGAAGAAATCCGGCTGACGGAAGACGAACAGGCTTTATTGGATGCGATTCCCGAATTATCCGAATTAGGCGAAGCGCGCCGTAAATTTTTGGGACAAGCGGCGGCGATGGGTTTAGGCGCGTTTGCGATTAATTTGCTCGCCCAAGAAGAAGTTTTGGCAAAATTTGAAGTTGCCGAAGACGCGATTTTTGCGCCGATCGCGGAAGAAAACGCGGTTGCCGTAAAATTTAAAGTGAACGGAATGGAAAAAGCTTTAACGCTCGATTCGCGTGTCACTTTGCTCGACGCTTTGCGCGAAAAACTCGCGCTGACAGGTTCGAAAAAAGGCTGCGATCACGGGCAATGCGGCGCGTGTACAGTTATCGTTGACGGTCGCAGAGTATTGTCGTGTTTGACTTTAGCGGCGCAATGCGAAGGCAAAACCGTGACGACGATCGAAGGTTTGGCAAACGGAAATGATCTTCATCCCGTCCAAGCCGCGTTCATTAAATACGACGGTTTTCAATGCGGTTACTGCACGCCCGGACAAATTTGTTCGGCGGTCGCGCTGATGACCGAAGCGAAAAACGGCGAAGCGAGTTATGTTTCGCAAAATATTCGCACGAGCGCGAAAGATTTGAAACTTTCAGACGACGAAATTCGCGAACGAATGAGCGGAAACCTTTGCCGTTGCGGAGCTTATCCGAATATCGTCAAAGCTATTCAAGAAGTTCATTCGGGCAAAGAACAAGCGCAAAGCTGGAATTTCTACAAACCCGAAGAAAATACCGCCGAGATCAAGGAGGAAATTGCAAATGAGACCGTTTAAATACGAACGCGCAAACGACGCCGCAACTGCCGTAAAATCGGTTTCAGCCGATAATTCCGCAAAATTTCTGGCAGGCGGAACGAACATTCTCGATCTGATGAAGGAAGATGTCGAACGTCCGACTGCGCTCGTCGATATTACGCGTCTTTCGCTTTCGCAGATCAAAAATTCAAACGGCGGCGTTTCGCTCGGAGCTTTGGCGAAAAATACCGAAACCGCGAATCATCCGATCATTCGGCAAAATTTTCCGCTTCTTGCCCAAGCAATTCTCGCGGGCGCAAGCGGACAAATCCGCAATATGGCGACGAACGGCGGAAATATGCTGCAAAGAACACGCTGTCCGTATTTTTACGACGTTGCAATGAAATGCAACAAACGCGAACCCGGCACAGGCTGCGACGCGTTGGAAGGTTTAAATCGAATGCACGCGATCTTCGGCTGGTCGGAAAAATGCGTTGCGGTTTATCCGTCCGATATGGCGATCGCGCTTGCCGCGCTCGATGCGTTCGTTAAAGTTCAAGACAAAAACGGAAAAGAACGCACGATAAATTTCGGCGATTTTCACCGTTTGCCGGAAAATTCGCCCGAAAAAGACAACAATCTGAATCATGGCGAACTTATAACTTCGATCGAAATTCCGAAAAATAATTTTGCGAACAAAAGTTATTATTTAAAAGTCCGCGACCGTGCAAGTTATGCATTTGCATTGGTTTCAGTCGCTGCCGCACTCGAAACGGACGGAAATAAAATCAAAAATGTCCGTGTCGCAATGGGCGGCGTTGCGCATAAACCTTGGCGCGCATTGGAAGCGGAAAAATTCCTCGTCGGCAAAGAAGCAACTGAAGCGAATTTCAAAATGGCAGCCGAAGCCGAAATGAAAAACGCAAAACCGCTCGAACACAATAAATTCAAAGTCGAACTCGGCAAACGCGCCATCGTCCGCGCACTTTCAATGGCGATGAACGGCGGAAAAGCTTAATTTTTTTTACAAATATATCAAGGGGTTTTATGGAAGCGAGAAAAAAATTTGTCGGTGAAGCGGTCAATCGGATTGACGGACTTTTGAAAGTGACGGGCGCGGCGGAATATGCGACGGATTACAAAATTCAAAATCCGGCGTTTGCGGTAATTTTCAAATCTGAAATCGCGTCGGGAAAAATTCTCGACATCGATACGAGCGCGGCGGAAAATTCTTCGGGCGTTTTGAAAGTTATTACTTATAAAAACGCGCCGAAGCTGAATCCGAAAGGCGGTTTGCGCGGCGGCGGTTTTTTGCAGAGTGAAAATATCGAATATTTCGGCGAACACATCGGCGTTGTCGTTGCTGAAAGTTTTGAACAAGCTCGCGCCGCAACGCGTTTGATCAAGGTTAATTATCAGAAATCAGCACAAAAAACCGATTTTGATAAATTGAAAGATTCGGCGCAGAAACCGAAAGACAGAAATGTTCAAGATGCGGTTCGCGGCGATGTCGAAGCGGCTTTTTCGTCTGCCGAATTCAAACTCGAAGAAATTTACGAAACGCCGATCGAGCATCATCAGCCGATGGAACCGCATTCGACGATTGCGGTTTGGGAAACGCCTGAAAAATTAACGCTTTACAACGGTTCGCAGATCGTCAACGGCGCACAAATGGCGGCGGCAAATACGCTCGGAATAAAGCCCGAAAACGTGCGAATCGTGACACCGCATATCGGCGGCGGTTTCGGTTCAAAAGGCGGACAATGGGCGAATATGGTGCTTGCCGCACTTGCCGCAAAAGCCGTGAATCGTCCCGTAAAAATGGCTTTGACGCGTCAGCAAATGTTCAATTCTGTCGGTTTGCGCCAACGAAATCATCAAAAAATTCGGCTCGCGGCTACGAAAGACGGAAAACTTTCAGTTGTTTCGCATGAAACGACAACGCACGGCGCAATCAACGAAGAATTTATCGAACCTTGCGGCGATTGCACGAAAGTGATGTATGATTCGCCTAATTCGTTGATTTCATACCGCATTACGCCGATGAATGTAATTATTCCGACATACACACGCGGTCCGGGGAAATCGACGGGAAGCTTTGCGATCGAATCGGCAATCGACGAAATTGCATACAAATTGAAAATCGATCCGATCGAGTTTCGCATCAAAAATGAGCCTGCGAAAGACCCGTCGAACGGAAAACCTTTTTCGACGCGAAATGTCATTGCTTGTCTGAAGAAAGGCGCGGAAGTTTTCGGCTGGTCGAAACGAAAAAGTGAACCTGCGCAAAATAAAAACGGAAATTATTTGATCGGCTACGGCGTCGCTTGCGGTACTTATCCGGCGCGTCAGCGCGACACTTCGGCGATCGTGAAATTAACGCGAAACGGAAACGATGTGAAAGCGAGCATCGAACTTGCCGCTTCGGATTTGGGAACGGGAACACATACGATTCTGGCGCAAACTGCGGCTGAAACTTTGGGTTTACCGATTGAAAAAGTCGGTGTAAAAATCGGCGATTCGAGTTTACCGCCTGCCGCCGGTTCGGTCGGTTCGGTCGGCGCGGCGAGCTTTGCAAACGCTGTCAACGACGTTTGCGTTCAAGCGATGAATGAATTGCAGGCAAAATCGAATCGTCAATATTTCGCGCCTCCGACGGTCGATCAATTAATGGAAGCGGCAAATTTGAATTCATTTGAAACGCGCGTTGACGCAAAACCGCCCGCGAATGCAAACGATTTTTCGACGCATAGTTTTAACGCGAATTTTGCCGAAGTTTGGGTAAATGCATCGACGGGAATGGTTAGAGTTCCGCGTTTTGTCGCGGCGACGGCGGCGGGAAAAATCTTGAATCCGAAAACTTCGCGTTCGCAGATCGTCGGCGGCGTTGTCTGGGGAATCGGAATGGCTTTGACGGAAGAATCGTTGATCGATCCGCGCTACGGAAATTTCGTGACGCGTTCGTTTGCCGATTATCACGTCGCTTCAAACTTGGACATCGGCGAGATCGACACAATTTTTATTGATGAAAACGACAGTGTTGTCAACAAAATGGGCGTGAAAGGAATCGGCGAAGTCGGAATTGTCGGCGTTGCGGCGGCGGTTGCCAATGCGATTTTTAACGCGACCGGAAAACGCGTTAGAAGTTTGCCGATCACGCCGGATAAATTATTGTAATTTTTTTTATTTTTCGGACAAAATATTCGCTTTAATTGTAATCATAGCCGAAGAATTTAATAAAATTTTCGGAGAAAACATTAAAAGTGAGTGAATTAAAAAGCGAACAACAATCAAAATTCGGCGTTTTTTCATTTTTTATCGGCATTTTCAATTTGGTTTATCCCGTCTTGCTATTTACCGATTTGAACGGCGACGGCGCAAATATTTTGAAACCGTTGGTAGATTTAATGCCCGACAAAGGCGGCAGCGGAGAAACCGGAACGGGTTTGATTCTAATTTTTGTTTTTTACCTTTTAGTTCCGGTTTGCGGACATTTGATCGGGATAATTTCGGGATTACTCGGTTCATTCCAAAAAGAAAATAAACGGACAATGGCGGTCGTCGGATTGATTTTGAATTTATTGTTACCGATTTTAGCTGTTTGCGGATATATATATTTAGTTTTTCTACACGAATATTCGCAATACCGTTAAATTCTAAATATTTAAACTATGAGATACATCGGAAAAGAAATGAGCCGCGTTGACGGCGTGGCAAAAGTGACGGGACAAGCAAAATATGCGGCGGAATTTCAAGTAAAAAATGTCGCTTACGGTTTTATCGTTCAAAGCACGGTTGCGAAAGGAACGATCAAATCGATCGATACTTCCGAAGCCGAAAAACAAACAGGCGTGATCAAAGTTTTTACGCATTTGAATTCCGTCAAAACGAAAGATACGAAAGACGACGCCTTTTGC
>DAITPE010000285.1:0-7454 GCA_036833775.1 Pyrinomonadaceae bacterium
CCCGCCTGCAACGCCCACAGTGACTCGGGAATGCCGAGGGCGGCCAGCCAGGCCAGGCTGGCGGTGCTGCGGGTGAGGACGTCGCGACGGCTGATCGGCTGGGACACGGGCGCTCCTTGGAGCCGCGATCGTATCGCAGTCGAGCGCGCCTCAGGCAGACGGTGTGGCGATCGGTCCGAGTTCGCGGCGGACGTGTTCGACCAAACTCGCGATCAAACTTTCACTTTCTTCGTGTCCGCTTCGGAGCTGAACGAAACCGACGATCGATTCGCCTTTAATTTCATCGGGAACGCCGACGACCGCAGCTTCGGCAACTGCCGGATGCGAAACGAGCGCGGATTCGACATCAGCCGTTCCGATACGATGTCCGGCAACATTCATCACGTCATCGGCGCGACCGAGAACTTGAATGTAACCGTCTTCGTCCATCACGGCGACATCGCCCGAAACGTAACAGCCTTCCAAAGCCTTCCACATTCTTTCGTAGCGCGGCGCGTCGTTCCAGACGGTTCGCATCATTGACGGGAAAGGACGACGCAAAACCAAACGTCCCCCAACATTCGGTTCTACTTCGTTCCCTTCCGCGTCAACAATCGCGGCTTCAACGCCGGCAAGCGGAATTCCCGCTTTGCCTTCGCGCATCGCCATCGTGATCGGCGTTCCGATCGTCGGCGCACCGAGTTCCGTCTGCCACCAATTATCCACAACGTAACCGTGTTCGCCGTCGCCGCATAAATGCGTCTGCGCCCAACGCCACGCTTCGGGATTCAAAGGTTCGCCCGCGCAGGCGATCACTTTCAAACTTTTAATGTTGTAGCTGTTTGGCAATTCTTCACCGAAACGCATAAAAAATCGAAGCGCGGTCGGCGCGGTAAACATTTTCGTCACGCCGTATTTTTCGACCATTTCCCAAACGATTCCTTTGTGCGGAAAATCTATCGCGCCTTCGCGGAAAAGCGTCGTCACGCCCGCACAAAGCGGCGCGTAAACGATGTATGAATGTCCGACGATCCAACCGATGTCCGAAGTGCATAGAAAAACATCGTTCTGATTTACGTCGAAAAACGTCTTCAAATGGTAAGTCGTGCCGACCATAAAACCGCCGTGAACGTGAACCACGCCTTTCGGTTTTCCAGTCGTTCCCGACGTGTAAAGAATAAAAAGCGGGTCTTCCGAACTGACAATTTCGGCTTCGCATTCGTCCGATTGCGATTCCAACAGATCGTCGAAATCGATTTCGCGTTTGCTGACGAATTCGATCTTCGGATAACGCCGCGAATAAACGATGACTTTTTCGACGAATTCGAGATCGGCAACGGCTTCGTCCGTGATCGATTTGAGCGGCAAAGCCTTTCCGCGCCGAAAACCGACATCGCCCGTGATGACGACTTTCGCCTGCGCGTCAACGATTCGGTCGCGCAAAGCGGCGTGTCCCAATCCGGCATAAACGACCGAATGAATTGCGCCGATTCGTGCGCAGGCAAGCATCGAAACAACGCCTTCGACCGTCAGCGGCATATAAATCACGACGCGGTCGCCTTTTTTCACGCCGAGCGATTTCAAACCGTTCGCAAAACGATTGACAAGACGCAAAAGCCGATCGTATGTCACGATCTTTTCCGTTCCGTCTTCGCCGAGCCAGATAAATGCGGCGACGTTTCGGCGATCGGATTTGACGTGACGGTCGAGCGCGTTGAGCGTGATATTCGTCTGTGCGCCGATAAACCATTCGTGATTTACGCCGTCGAATTTCGAGACCGCATCCCACTTTTGCGTCCACAAGTAATTTTCCGCTTCCTGCGCCCAAAAGCCGTCGGGATTGGATTTCCAACGCGCATATTCGGCGGCGGAATCTTTTACGAAAGCACTTTCTGCGACTGTTTCAGGTGCTTTGTATTCACTTGCTTGGCTTGAAAATTTTTCGATCGTTTCGTCAACTATTTGCGTGTCCGGCGACATAAAATCTACCTCTCAAAATTAAAAATCAAAAAATGAAAAAACTCGAAACACCGAAAAGCCGGAAGCTGAACTTTTTAGAATTTCGAGTTTTCAAACAACTTTCAGAATCGGATTCGATTGTTAAAATTCAGTATTTTCAAACGATCCGCACGAAGCAAATCCATTAAAATCAAAAACTTGCTTCGTACGAATCGCTTTTCTTCGGCTAAGGAATCATATCGTCTGCTTCTTCACCCGCTTCACGCGTGGCTTCGAGTTCGTCGGCTTCGACCTTGATTTCTTCCCAGATGCGGTGTCCGTGTGTTTCCTTCAAAAGAAGCGAACCGACCACAAACGTAATCGCCGCCACCGCCATCGGATAGTAAAGTCCGGCGTAAATATTGCCGGTTTGCGCGATCACCGACAAACCGATAAGCGGCAAAAGTCCGCCGAAAACGCCGTTGCCGATATGATACGGCAACGACAGCGCGGTATATCGTATCTTCGCCGGAAACGCTTCGACCAAATAAGCCGCGATCGGTCCGTAAACCATCGTTACCCAGATAAGTTGAACGAAAACGAGCAAGATCAATTTCCAAGCGGTCGAATTGGAAATGAAATCGCCGAACGTCGTGTATGGTAAAACCTTCGGAGCTTCCTTCAGATTTCCGGCTTCGTCTTTCGATTGCGGTGTCAGCGAAATTGCGCCCGTGACCGGATTTTTCTTCGACGCTGCCGTGACGACATTCGAGCCTGCGACCGACTGCATTGTTTGATAGATCGGAATGTATGTGATGACCGCCATCAGCAAACCAGCCATAATGATCCATTTGCGTCCGATTCTGTCTGAAAGCCAGCCGAAAAAGACGAACAAAGGCATTCCGAGCAGCAATGCGACGGCGACGATGTAGTTTGCCGATGTCGCGTTCACGCTCAAGATCGATTGCAAATAAAACAGCGCGTAAAATTGTCCGGTGTACCAAACAACGCCTTGTCCGGCGGTTGCGCCGAAAAGCGAGATCAAAACACGTTTCAAATTATCCCAATGCGTAAATGCTTCGACTAAAGGATTTGCCGAAGTCATTCCGGTCGATTTGACGTGCTGGAAAATCGGCGATTCTTTCATTCTCAGACGAATGTAAAGCGAAATTCCGACCAAGAAGATCGAGATCAAAAACGGAATGCGCCAACCTGCAAAACCTTCCGTTTTTCCGGCAAATTGGTCTGCACTCATCGTATTCTGCACAATCAAGATCACTGCCAGCGAAACGAAAAGTCCGAGCGTTGCCGTAATTTGAATAAAAGAAGTGTAATAACCGCGCCGATTGTCGGGAACGTGTTCCGCCACATAAACCGCCGCGCCGCCGTATTCGCCGCCAAGCGCGAGACCTTGGAAAACACGAATTAATAAAAGAATAATCGGTGCCGCCATTCCGATCTGCGAATAGGTCGGTAAGAATCCGATTATCGCTGTTGCGCCGCCCATAATTAAAAGCGTCACCAAAAACGCGTATTTACGTCCGACGAGATCGCCGATACGTCCGAAAAACAACGCGCCGAACGGACGCACGATAAAACCGACCGCAAATGTCGCCAAATAAGCGATATAAGCAAACGTATCATTTCCCGGCGGATAGAAAAGCGGTGAAATAACCGCCGCCAAACTTCCGAAAATATAAAAGTCATACCATTCGATCATCGTGCCGACCGCTGATGCGCCGATGACCTGCCAAATCTGACTTTGTGAAACCCCTTCATTGTAAAAAGCACCTAAATCCTTTGCCGATGTTGCCATTTGATTTTCTCCTGTTTTTTTCTGCTGTAAAACTTTTTATCGAGGCGGATTTTCGTCCGCCTCAATGTTTGAGTTTGCGCGAAATTAGAAATTAAAGATCGTTGCAAACTCCGAACGAATGTTATGCGTTTCACGCGACGGAATGCCTCTGAACAAAGGCAATGCGCCTGCTTGATTACTTGCTCTCGTGCGGAAATATGAAACTTCGTATGCAAATGTTATGAACGAATTCATCTTATATTGCAAATTCGACATAAAAACATCGCCTTTTCCGCGACCTGCACCGAGTCTTCTGGCATCGCGCGCGAACGCTTCGTCATAGCCGTAATTCAGATAAGCCGTCCAACCCGCGTTTCGTCCTTTCGGATCGGCGTGAAACCAACGCGACAGAGGCAATCCGAGATTGATAAATCCGCCTTGTCCGCGAACAGGTCTTTGCGGTGCAACGACTGCCTGCGTTCCGTTAAATCCGAAAACTACGTTCGATGAACCGTCAAGCGAAGTTGCCGTCGCCGTTCCGGTCAAGCCTGCCGTGTCGCTAAAGTTCGAGAACAATTGTCCGCCGAAATATGCGCGAAGGTCTGCGCCGTTGTAATATTTGCCGATCAACGTGAACCAGCGCGTCGGAAGCTGAAATTCGCCCGTGTAGCCGTAGCGTTCTGATTCGACTTCCGCGCCGTTCGGGAAAAACGGTAAAAATGCCGTCGGAACATTGCCACGCGCCACGACCGCGCGGCGTTTTCCTTCCGTCCAACTTGTAATAAGCTGCGCCGGAGCAACGCCTGCGGCTTTGTCGAGCTGGAATTGAAGCACGAAACGACCTTGAAATTCGGGACGATTCGAGTCAACGCCCTGACGTTCGCCGAGTCCGAGCTGGTCAGCCGGATTCGACGGCGTGTTTCCGAAAAACGGTAACACTATCGCAAATTCGGGTTGAAAACGCACGTTGCGATTCTTGCTCAGCAAAAAGTTTGCGCCTGTGCGAATTTGCGGTGCGCGTTCGTAAATATTTCCGTACGCGAGATGAAATCCGGTCGTTTCGATCGTGTTCGGAACGGTCGAAGAACCGAACGGTGTCCAATCTTGTCCGAATAAAACGAAGGCGCTTTTCTTATCGTCAAAACTCTTATCGATGCGCACCCAAGCCAGACGCAAACTCGGTTGGCTCGAACGGATCGAAGAAATATTGCGGTTATTCGAGCGCGTAAAATCGCCTTCAAAATCGACTTCGACCTTTCCCGTCACCGTCAGTTTCGGCGAAGGATCGAGCCATTCAAAGTTTGCACCGAAACGAAAAGCACGCGTTTTCAAGTGAAATTCGGGCGAACCGTTCGGACCTGAATCGTTAAGAAAGCCGGGCAAAGGAAAATCGTTTCCCGGCGGATTTGACGAATCCCAAACCAAGCTCGTTTTGTAAAATCCGTAAAGTTTGACCTTCGCGCCCGAACCGAGTTTGAGATCGGGAATCAACCCGTCGCGTTTTGCGCCTTCGAGTTGTAAAACACGGAGCGGCGTAATGGCGGGAATCACCGCCGGAGCAGTTTGCGCCGCGACCGAATTTGCATTTACGGGAGCCGCCGCCGTTTTCACGGCTGTTTCATTTGCTTTCAACGAGGAAACATTCGCGGCTTCCGTATTTGCAGGCGGCTGAATGACGCGGATCGCATCTAATTCCGCCACCGAGATCAAACCTTTTTGTAAAAGCAGATTTGCCAGACGATCACGCTGTTCGGCAGGTGTTCCGCCGCCGATCGATTTGCCTTCCGCTTCATTTATCAAACCTTTTTTGACCAAAAGCGTGACGAGCGGGTCTTTGATCTCGCCCGTTGCCGGTTCGTTCGTCTTTGCCGATTCATCTTTTTTATCTGATTTTTTATTTTTGTCATCGCCGCCGTTATTAGAAAAAACCTGTGCCGTTCCGGTCGGCACTTTGCCGATCTCCTGCGCCGAAATATACGAAATTCCTAATGACAAAAACACCGCGATCGTTAATAACCGCAAACAAACTCTCATTTCTTGAGTCCTCTCTTTTTTAAAATTACTTTGCTTGTCTAACTGTTTTTTGAACTGGATAGCTGTTTGATCTTAAAAACAACAATCGTGCCAATAGAGCGTGAAAAGTTTCTCAAGCCTTTTATTTATTTGTTTTTAACGATTTAACGAGAAATGCCAAAAATTGTCTGAAGAAACTTTTGTGGGCATTTTTTGCCGAGTGGGAATTTTTTGCACACAGGTTTTGGGAATTTTTTTCCCACTAATCAATTTCGTCGAAGCCGTATTGCCGAAGTTTGTTGTAAAGTGTGCGGCGGTCGATGCCGAGAAGTTTTGCGGTTTGAATGCGGTTGCGGCTGGTCGATTCAAAAACTTGTAAGATATGCGTTTTTTCGAGTTCGGAAAGCGGCAAAAGTTCCGAATTTTCGGCGCGTTTTTTAATTTTCGAACCGAGAATCGGCAGATCGTTCACGTCGATTTCTTCGCCGCCGAGAGCAGAAATATAAGAAACGACGTTTTCGAGTTCGCGGACGTTTCCCTGCCAATCGTGCGCAATCAATGTTTCCATCGCTTCGGGCGTAATGCGCGGGATTTCGTGTAAATTTTCGGCGCGTTTTTTAAGTAAATGTAAAATCAATTCGGGAATGTCTTCGCGGTGTTCGCGCAAAGACGGAACGTTGATCGGAATAACTGCGAAGCGGTAATAAAGATCGCGCCGAAACGTGCCTTCGTCAATCAATTTTTCCAAATCCTGATTCGTCGCCGAAACGATTCGCGCTTTGAAATTCAAATCCTTGCGCCCGCCGACGCGCCGAAAATTTCTCTCCTGCAAAACGCGCAAAAGTTTTGCCTGCACGGCAAGACTCAAACTTTCGATCTCATCGAGAAAAAGCGTGCCGTTTTCGACCGTTTCAAAAAGCCCTTGACGAGATTGATTCGCGCCCGTAAACGCGCCGCGTTCATAACCGAAAAGCTCTGATTCGATCAGAGTTTCTGGAATCGAAGAACAATCGAGCGCGACGAAAGGTTTGTCGTTTCTTAAAGACGCTTCGTGCAAAGCGCGCGCGACCAATTCTTTGCCCGTTCCCGTTTCGCCTTTTATCAAAACCGTGTCGCTCAGCGGCGCGACGCGTTCGATAATTTGCCGAAGTTTTTTCATCGGCTGACTGCTTCCGACAATTTTTTCGGTCGGATTTTTGTGCGAAAGCTGTTCTTCGAGCGCGGCAACGCGTTTTTCGAGCGTTCTTTCCTTCAAAGCGCGGCTGATTCTGAGCAAAACTTCTTCCATCTGAAACGGTTTTGAAATGTAATCCGTCGCACCTTTTTTGATCGCGCCGACCGCCGCTTCGATCGAACCGAAAGCCGTCATCAAAATCACGATCGCGTTTTTGTCGAACTGCAAAATCTGCGCGAGAAGCTCGTTTCCGTCCATTCCGGGCATCCGAATATCCGACAAAACAAGGTCGATATTGCCGTTTTGAAATTTTTTCAAAGCTTCCGAAGCGTTTTCGGCGGTTTCGATCTCGTAACCTTCGGCAAGCAGAAATTTACGCAAAACTTCGCGCATTTGCTCTTTATCGTCAACAATTAAAAGTTTCGCGGCTGATTCGGGCATAGTTCGCATTTGTGAAAATTCGATAATAGTTTAAGATTGATACGCGAAAAACGGCAAACGTGATAAAGCAACTTGTCGGAACGCCTGCGCCCTCGCAGGCATTGAGCGTGAAAC
>DAITPE010000286.1:0-7445 GCA_036833775.1 Pyrinomonadaceae bacterium
TCTTATCTCGAAACTTCGGCAACTGCAATTTACACATACGCTTACGCCAAAGGCATCAATCGCGGCTGGCTCGGTGCAAAAGAATACGCGCCGATGACGATGCTGGCGTGGAACGCGGTCACAACAAAAGTTACTGAAAAAGGACAAGTTGATGGAACCTGCGTCGGCACGGGAATGGCTTTCGATCCGGCGTTTTATTACTATCGTCCGACAAGCCCGTTTGCCGCACACGGTTACGGTCCGGTTTTACTCGCGGGCGCGGAGATTTTGAATCTTTTGAAAAGTAAAAAATTCGAGATTAACGACAGTTCGCTGCAAGTTGTAGAAGGAAAATGATTTGTATGAAGAGCAAAAGTAAACGAAAAGCAGCAAACTTTTTGAATTTATTATGTTTGTTTGTAATTACTTTTGCTTTTTATGTTTCGCTTTTTTCGCAAGAGAAAGAACGTCCGAAAATAATAGATTTCGGCTCTAGCTTAAAGAAAAAAAACAAGTCTAAAGAAAAAGATAACAAGCCTGAAAAAAACAAATCTGAGGAAGAATTAATTCAAATAGAGTCGAATTTAGTTGTCAATGAAATCTTGGTTTTAAATGAAAAAGGGAATTCAATAAAAGGATTGAAAAAAGAAGATTTTATTGTCAAAGAAGATGGAGAACTTCAGAAAATTGAATCTTTTTCACTTGGAAGTGAAACGGTAATACCGCGTTCGATAGTTCTGATAATAGATCACAGCACAAGTCTTTTGCCGTATATAGAAACAAGTGTGGATGCTGCAAAACTGTTGATCGATAAATTAAACCCTCAAGATCGGATTGCGATTGTCACCGATAATGTGGAATTACTAGCAGATTTTACGCGTGATAGAAAACAACTTAAAGAGAAATTAGACGAACTGAAAAATAATGTGGCTGTGAAAAAAGTTGGGCGCAGTGCTCAATTTAGTGCTTTATATGCCGTATTAAATGAGCTTTTTACAAAAGAAGACGCGCTTCCGGTCATTATCTTTCAAACAGACGGCGATGAGTTAGCTTTGTTAAAAGATAGTGTTGTCAGCAATGGTTTGCAAAATAGCAGTCAAATTCCACTGTTTGGCATTAATTGGTCGAAAAGAGATTTTAGTTTGAGTGATATTTTAATAGCAACCGAAAAAAAAGGCGCAACTGTTTATACCATCTATCCCGGATTAAGATTAGTCGGGTTCTCAGAAGAAGAACAATTAAGGCGAACACGCAGAGACTTAAACAATATGTATAACGCCGTGAAAAAAATTAACGGGAAAACACCGCCGGGAAATCCTTCTGACGACAATCTTCTTGTCATAAATACGGCAAAAACAACATTGCAAAAGCAACTTGTTTTAGCCGATGTGGCTAGATTCAGCGGTGGTTGGGCGGATTTTATAGAAGTTCCTGAAGATGCCAATATTGTTTACTCAAGGATTCTTAACGCCGTCGAAAGCCGCTATATTATTGGTTATTATCCGACAAATGAAATGAAGAACGGTAAGCGGAGAAAAATAAATATCGAAGTTCGCAATCATCCCGAATACACAATTTGGGGACGCAAAACATATTTTGCATCTGAAACGGAGAAATGAATTTCTATGATTCGCAAAGCATTTTTGATGAAAGTAAATTCGGACGCGCATGAAGAATATGAGCGTCGGCATCGTCCGATCTGGGCGGAGTTGGAAACAGTTTTGAAAGATCACGGCGTTTCAAATTATTCGATCTTTCTCGAAGCGGAAACAAATCAACTTTTCGGCTACGTTGAATTTTCTTCAGAAGAACTATGGGCGAAAATCGCCGAAACCGACGAATGCAAGCGTTGGTGGAATTTTATGAAAAACGTGATGCCGACAAATGAAGATAACAGTCCGGTTTCAGTCGAATTGAAGGAAGTTTTTCATCTGGATTAAAGGGAAGTTTATGACGAAAAAAATCATCGCATTATTTTTAATTTTTACGTTTTGCAATTTCGCGTTTGCGGCAAATATTGAAGATTTGCAGAAAAATTTCAACGCGCCGCCCGACGATGCGCGGATTATGATGCGCTGGTGGTGGTTCGGTCCGGCAGTTACAAAAGCCGAACTCGAACGTGAATTGCGCGTGATGAAAGACGGCGGAATCGGCGGTGTCGAAGTTCAGCCAGTTTATCCTTTGCTTCCCGACGATGAAAAATTCGGTATCAAAAATCTGCCGTATTTATCTGACGAATTTCTCGAAATGCTGAAATTTACGGGCGATAAAACTAAAGAACTCGGAATGCGGATGGATTTGACATTGGGAAGCGGCTGGTCGTTCGGCGGCGCGAAAACGCCTTTGAGCAAAGCGGCGGGACAGATTCGTTTCGAGCGCGTGAAAATTGATAAGAATACAAAACGCGTTCCTTTGCCCGCAATGATTTACGCCGAAGAACTCAACGGCGTTTTTCTTGCGCGAACGAACGGAAACGCGATCGAAGAAGGAAGTTTAAAAGAATTAACCGACATTCGCGACGACAATGTTTTTCTGCCTGAAAACTCGGACGGTACGGAAGTTTTATTTTTCATCGGCGGAAAATCGGGAATGCAGGTCAAGCGTCCGTCGGTCGGCGCGGAAGGTTATGTTTTGAACCATTTGGACAAACCTTCGGTCGAAAGTTATCTGAAAAATACGGGCGATCGCCTTTACTCGGCGTTTGAGAAAAATAATGTTCCGTATTCATTTTTCTGCGATTCATTGGAAGTTTACCAACAGGATTGGACAAACGGTTTTCTCGACGAATTCAAAAAGCGGCGCGGCTACGATCTGAAACCTTTTCTGCCCGCGCTCGCGATGGATATGGGCAAGCAAACCGCCGAAATTCGTTATGATTGGGGCAGAACTCTGACGGAATTGTTTAATGAAAATTTTATGATCCCGATGCAGAATTGGGGCAAACGAAACAACACGAAATTCCGCATTCAAGGCTACGGAATTCCGCCTGCCGCGATTTCTTCGAATCAATGGGCGGACATTTCCGACGGCGAAGGCGCGCAATGGAAAGTTGTTCGTGCGGCGCGTTGGGCTTCGTCGGCGAATCATATTTACGGCAGAAATGTAACTTCGTCGGAAACTTGGACGTGGCTTCATTCGCCGTCTTTTCGAGCAACGCCGCTCGATCTGAAAGCCGAAGCCGACATTCATTTTTTGCAGGGAATTAACCAACTTATCGGTCATGGTTGGGCTTACACGCCGCCGCAGGTGGAATATCCGGGCTGGCGTTTCTACGCGGCGGGCGAATATTCGGAAAGAAATCCGTGGTATATCGTGATGCCCGATCTCGCGAAATATTTGCAGAGAATGTCCTGGCTGATGCGGCAGGGCGAACAGAAAAACGACGTTGCTTTATACTTGCCGAACGCCGACGCTTACGCGAATTTTTCGGCGGCGAAAGTTCATTTAATCGATATGGAACGCGAACTCGTCGGCGAAAAATTGATGCCCGCACTTTTTGAAAGCGGTTACAATTTAGACTTTTTCGACGACGGAATGCTGAATTCGGTCGGGAAAATCGAAAAAGATTCGCTCGTTTTAGGCGCGAGCAAACACAAAGCCGTCGTTTTGCCCGGAATCCAACGAATGCCGATCGAATCTTTGCGAAAATTGGACGAATTCGTCCAAGCCGGCGGCATCGTCATTGCAACCCGAAAATTGCCGTCGATCGTTCCCGGAATGAAGGCGACCGAAACCGAACAAAGCGAATTAAAATCAACAATTGCAAGACTTTTCGACGGCAAAAATCCGCGTGTCAAATTCGTGCAAACAGACGAAGAAGCGGGCACGGCTTTGAAGCAAATTTTAATTCCCGACGTAGAAATTTCGCCGAGCGGAAAAGATTTCGGTTTCGTTCACCGCAAAACGGATGATGCCGATATTTATTTTGTCGCAAATACTTCCAATCAAAAGAAATCCGTCGATATTTCGTTCAGAAATGTCGGCAGAAATATCGAGATTTGGAATGCGATGGACGGCAAAACGACGGCAGCGAATATTAAAAATTGGAACAAAGACGTGACGCAAATTTCTTTGAATTTCGAGCCGTATCAATCGCAAGTCGTCGTTTTTTCAAACAAAAATATCAAAATTTTACCGAGCAAAAAAGAAACTGCGGAAACGGTCGATCTGAATTCTGATTGGCAAGTCGCTTTCGGCAAAACTGCGCCAGTTTCGATGAACAAATTGACCGATTGGATCAGCGCGGACGAAACGAAATATTTTTCGGGAACAGCCGTTTACGAAAAAACTTTTAATCTTTCGCAAACACAGTCGAAAAATTCGATGAAACTCGATTTCGGCGAAGCCGTTTCGCTCGATTTTGAACCGCAGAAAAACGGAATGGCAACTTATATCGACGCGCCGATTAAAGAAGCGGCAGTCGTTTATATAAACGATAAACGCGTCGGTTCGCTTTGGTCTCCGCCTTATTCGCTCGATGTTTCAGGCTTTTTGAAAGCGGGCGAAAACAAGTTGAAAATCGAAGTCGCAAACACGGCGGTAAATTACATGGCAGGTCGCAGTTTGCCGAATTACAGACTGTTAAACTTGCGTTACGGCGAAAGATTTCAGCCGCAGGAAATGGAAAAAGTAAAACCTTATCCGTCAGGAATTACAGGAAATATAAAGTTGATAACGATGAAATAACGAACGAAAAAGAGGCGGGAAATTCAAGTTTCGCGCCTCTTTTTTTATTTGTCGAAAAATTATTTTTCCAAAAGTGCCATCGCCGTCCAGACGAATGCGGCTTGACCGTGAAGATCGCCGACAAGGCGTTGGCGGTCGAGATAATATTGAACCGAAAAGCCTTTGTTCGTGCCGATGCAAACGTCAGAAACATTGGCTTTATCGTCCAATTTGCTCACCAATCCGAGCCAAGCTTTGCGCGCCGCCGGACCGTAAGTTTTTTCGTCGAGCCAGCCTTTTTTCACGCCTTTGACCATTGCGAAAGCAAACATTCCCGTTCCTGATGTTTCTTCCCAAGATTCGGGTTTGTCGAGAAGCTGCCGCCACAAACCGTTTTCCGACTGCAATTTAAGCAGCGAAGCCATCATCGTTTGGAAGCTTTTCATAATCGAAGCGCGTTTCGGATGATCTTTCGGCAATTCGCTCAAAAGTTCAGCCATTCCGGCGGCAAACCAACCGTTTCCGCGACTCCAATAATAAAAAGAATCGTCGGCGTGATAGAAAAGTCCGTTTGGCTGTTGCAGTTTTTTCAAATACGCGTCGGCAGCAAGCGCGGCGCGGTCGAGATATTTTTTATCTTTTGTCGCGCGGTAAGCTTGCGTCTGCAAAATCGTGATCATATACATATCGTCGATCCAATATCGCGCTTCTGCCGTGATGCCGTCGTCGGTCGTTTTGCTCCATTGAATGTCCGCCATATTTTGACCGAATTTCAGATGTTCGGGCGTTTTGTTTTGTATGTAAATTTCGAGCGGAAGCGAACCGATCATCGAATAATCGACGTGAAATTGATCGGAAATATTCTCGCGTCCTCTATCGGTCAAAAAGCGGTCGAATTTTTTGGTCAAACCAATTTGAAGTTGTTTGTCCTTAATTGATTTTGCAACTTTCAGCGAACCGTACCAAGTGCAGATTTCGGGATAAATCACATATTTGCGCTTGCCGCTTTCAAACTCGAACGAACGTGCCAACCAATTCTCCGCCAAGCGTTTACCGACTTCTTGCGGCGAGGTTCCTTTTTCCCATTTTTTGAAATATTTGTTTTGCGCCGAAATGCTTAAAGAAACGAAAACAAACAGAGCAAACAAAGAAATGCATTTGAAACTAAAACTTTTTACAGACATTTTTTCTCCGAAAATATTTAAGAAAGTTGAAATCAAAAAGTTAAAGCGGCTTTCGCAAAGAACGGCGAATATTGAAATCAAAATATTTAATTATTCAATAAAAATCGTCGTTTAACCGTTTAACTGAAGTAAGTAGATTTTAGTGATAAGTTGTGAGAAAAGCAAATATTTAAAACGAAATTATAAAAAGAGGTAAAACCTTTCGTCTAATTTCCGACTTTTTTACGAGGCGGCGCGGTCGATTTACGGGTGATTAAATAAGTCGGAATTCTGATTTCGACACCTTCTTGATCGGGTTTTTCGATGGTCGTCATCAAAGCTTCGATGGCGCGTCTGCCAATCTCGACGCGCGGTGAGCAAACGGTCGTCAAAGGCGGATCGGAAAGCGATGCAAAAGCAATATCATCGAATCCGACGATCGAAATATCTTTCGGAATATCGAATCCGGCGGCTTTCAGTTCAGCTATCGCGCCGAGTGCCATCATATCGTTTGCAACTACGATCGCGGTCGGAAGTTCTTCTAATTCAAGCAGTTCCGAAGCTGCAAGCCGTCCGCTTTCAAATCTGAAATCGCCTTCAAAGATCAAAGAATTGTCGGAATCAGGCAAATATTTTTCCATCGCGGCGATGAAAGCTTCGCGGCGGATATTGCCCGAACGGATACGGCTCGAACCGGAAATATGCGCGATTCTTTCGTGTCCGAGCGAAACGAGATGATGGACGGCTTCATCGATTCCGCTCGAATAATCGAGCAGAATATTGCTGATATGTTCGCTGACAACGCCGAGATCATTAAAAACCGCACGAACTTCTTTTTTCTTTAATTCATCGATTAAATTCGTGTCCAATTCCGCCGTCATCAGTGCGACTCCGGCAACTTTCAGTTCGATCAGGCGGCGGACATAATCGGTCGTGCGTTTTGCGTCGTAATTCGTGTTGAAAAGAATGACGTTATAACCGCGTTCGAAGGCTGCCGCTTCGATGCTTTTGACCAATTCAGGGAAAAAAGGATTGGAAATGTCGGAGACGAGCAATCCGATGATATTACTTCTTCCCGAAGCTAATGTGCGGGCATACGCGTTTGGGTAAAAATTCAGTTTTTCGATCGCTTGAAGAACTTTTTGCCGTGTTTCCTCGCTGACGAATTTGGTTTCATTGATTACGTGCGAGACGGTTGCGGTTGATACGCCTGCTTCGTAGGCGACATCTTTTATTCTCATATAATACGCTTATATAAAATCCGAAATTAGTAATCGGCGGTTTGATAAAAAAAAACCGATTAACTATGAAATTAACTCAGAATTAAGAAAAAATACAATCTTTTGTAAAAAAAAGAACTTTTTTCTGGACAAGCTATCTAAAAAGTGATATTTTACCTTTCAGTAAAAGCTATTCAACTTGTTTTACCAATTTCATGTTCAACAATAAAAACAGAGTTTTCAATCAATGGGATTAAATTTTCGGTTAAGCGTTTACTTTTGAATTCTGAGATTTGAGGTGAAAACTAGTAAGTTATTTGAACAATTCGGCAATAATTAAGTATTTTACAGAAATAAAACTGTGGAAATTGCCGATTCGGGAAGGTTGGAGAATTTGTTTTGATTTTAAACTCTTAAC
>DAITPE010000287.1:0-7437 GCA_036833775.1 Pyrinomonadaceae bacterium
TCGGGGTCTAAGCCCTGCTATTTCTATTGAACAAAAATCGGTTTCAAAGAATCCGAGATATTTTTGCACGAAGCGATCATTTCCTGCAAATGCTTCGGATTCTCGGGTTTACCGTGAAAATCTTTCGGTTTCACGATTTCCGCATTTCCCGCATCTCTGACTTCGTAACCCAGATTTTCAATATGTTCGATCAGCAAATGTTCACGAATCGAAGACATCCGCATTGCATCGACCCCGAGTTCGCTTCCCGCTTTTCCTGCCCCAAACCCGAGCGGAACGCCCAAAATACAGACTTTTTTGTCCAAGCCCGGCTTTTCTATAAACTTCATAAAATGTTTTTAATCTTCCCCGAATCCGTTTTTAAATATTTCTTCAACTGACTTTATTGCCTTTTCTTCATCGGCTCCATCGACAATCAAGATAATTTCAATTCCCTTTCTTGCCGCCATCGTCAAAACGCTCAAAATTGATTTAGCATCTGCGATCACCGAATTATCGGCGCGTTTCAGCGTAATTTTGCTTTCAAACGTGGAAGCCAATCGAACGAGCTGCGCCGCCGCACGAGCGTGAAGTCCGAGTTGATTCACGATTTTGACTTTACTTTCGAGCATTATTTCGCGGCTTTTTGCGGTTCCAATAACGCACCTGTGCGATAAATCGATTGTTTTCCCTGCGATTCAATTTGCGAAGCCAAATCGATCAGCGAAACTTCCTTATTCTGAGAAGCTAATTTAATCACCATCGGAAGATTAACGCCCGTTACCATTTCGACTTCGTTTTCTTTTAAAAACATTGCCGAAATATTCGTCGGAGTTCCGCCGAACATATCGGTTAAAAGCAACACGCCTTTGCCGCTCGAAACTTGTTTGATCGCTCGCGAAATCTCGTCTTTCGCCATTTCGACATCATCGTGCCAACCGATCGAAACGGCGCGAATATGATTTAAGTTGCCGACAACCGTTTCCGCCGCCGCTAGAAGTTCATTTGCAAGCTGTCCGTGTGTGACGATCACACCGCCGATTTTTTCACTCATATCAAGAACCTTTTATTTAATTACATCACGGTGCATCACCGCAACATTATAATTATCATTTTTTAATTTTTCGCCGATCTTGTTTGCGACATAAACCGAACGATGGCGACCGCCTGTGCAGCCGACACCGATCGTCAAATATGATTTTCCTTCGCGTTTATAAAGCGGCAAAAGATATTCGAGCAGATCGACAAAACGCCTGACGGTTTCGTGAACTTCATCATGTTTTTCAAGAAACTCGATAACTTTTGGCTCGGAACCGGGAAAGTTTTTCAAATCTTTGTCAAAATACGGATTCGGCAAATGGCGCACGTCGAATAAAAGATCGACTTCGCGCGGAACGCCGTGTTTATGCCCGAAACTGAAAACTTGGATCGTCAAAGGCGTTCCTTCTTCACGATGACTGAATTGCTGCATTATCAAACGGCGCAACGTGTGAACCGTGTGTTCGGACGTGTCGATTATCAAATCAGCCGCTTGTCGAACATTTTCCATCGCATTACGTTCTTGCAAGATCGCTTCGCGCAAACCGATTTCCTTATCCGCCGGATGCGGTCGGCGCGTTTCGGAAAAACGTCGATGCAAAACCGAGTCCGAAGCTTCGAAAAAAACGACGTAAGGATCGAGTCCCTTGTCTTTCAACTTCTTCATTTCTTCGGGAAATTCCGAAAGAAAATGACGTTCGCGGATATTTATTACCAGCGCGGCTTTTTCGATCGCGATCGCTTCTTCTTCGTTCGGAAGCAGCAAACGCGCAAAGGTCGGTAAAATGGAAATAGGCAAATTATCAACGCAAAAATAACCTAAATCTTCAAATGCATTCGTCGCCGAACTCAATCCCGAACCGCTTAAACCGGTGATAATGACGAGCTTCGGTAGATTAATCGTTTCCGTATTTTCAGACATAAAAGTTTATTTTCCGCTGACCATCGCACTGTGTTTTTCGATCAAAAGCTGTGCGGCATCGTAACCTTCTTCGCGCAAAAGATGAACTTTGACGGCGGTTTCAACTAAAGTCGAAATGTTTCTTCCCGGACTTACGGGCAAAACGACTTCGGGAATTTTTACCCCGAAAAAATCTTCACCCTGAAAATCACAGCCGAGCCGATCTATTTCTTTAAATTCTTCCCACTTTCTGAGTTTGATGCACAAAATTATCCGTTTTCTTTTACCGACGGCGGAAATCCCGAAAAGTTCACGGATATTTAAGATTCCGAGACCGCGAATTTCGAGATGTTCATAAGTCAGATCGGGCGATTCGCCCATCAAACGGTCGCCTACTTTTTTGATAATAACCGAATCGTCCGAAATTAAACGATGTCCGCGTGTGACGAGGTCGAGCGCACATTCGGATTTTCCGATTCCCGAATCGCCCAAGATCAAAACGCCGATGCCATACATTCCGAGCAAAACGCCGTGTATATTCGCCGTCGGCGCAAGCGATTCGAGCAAATAATTAGTTACCGCGTTGATCGCCGCCGAACTGACGAGCGGCGTTTGTAAAATCGGGATTTGATTAGTTTCTGCAAAATTGCGAAGTTCGTTTGAGGGTTGTAAATCTTTTGTGATCAATATACAGCAAATTTTCGATTGATCGAGATTCGCTAAAACTTCAGTTTTATTTTCATTCGTAAGCTGGCTTAAATATTGAGTTTCGCTTTGTCCGACGATCTGAATTCTGCCCGAGTGAATATAGTGCGGAAATCCGGCAAGCGCAAGTCCGAGTTTTTGAATCCGCTCGGAAACGATTTTACGTTTCGACAATCCCAAATCGCCTGCCAGAACTTTCAGACTAAGCTCGGCAGGCGATTTTGTGACGAATTCTTCAACCGTCATTTGCGGCTTTTCGTTTTGCAAATTTAATTGCATCAGGTTTTATGGCTCGATTAGCCCGTAATTTCCGTCCTTTCTTTTGTAAATTACGGCAATTCTTTCGGTTTCTGCGTTTCTGAATACGAGAAACTGATTTTCTTCTTCGTGCAGACGAATGATCGCTTCTTCTTCGGTCAAAGGCTTGACCGGATAGCGTTTAGCCGAAATGATTCGCGGCGTGTTCGGTTCGGGTTTTACTTCGGTTCCCTTGGTCGAAACGTGCGCTACTTTTTCAGCTTTTTGTTTTTTGTCAATGACCTTGTTTTTTAGTTTAAGTGCCTGCTTTTCGATCTTGGCGATCGTTTGTGAAAGCGATTTATACATATCGGGCGAAGTCGCATTGGCGGTCAAAACATCATTGCGCCATTTCACAATGATTTCCGAACGATGTCTGCCGCGTTCAACTTCGATAACAATGTGTGCTTTTGCTGGTTTTCCGTTAAAAAGATGCCCGATTCTGTCAAAATGTTCTTCAACATGAGATTTCAGAGCCGGTGTTACATCGATATGTCGTCCCGTGTATTCGTATTTCATATATTTACTCCAATTTATTTAAAATCAATAAAACATAAAATCCGGGTTTAGGATTCAAAGAACGAAACTTAAATAACAGTTTTTCTTTCGCGCGAACCCGGAATCTGCATTTGGTCGCGGTATTTGGCAACTGTCCGGCGCGACAATTTCACGCCTTCTTTGCTAAGTATTTTAGCGATTTGATCGTCTGTCAGAGGTTTTTTGGTATTTTCCTCTTCGATCATCTTCTTGATTTTCAACTTCAAAATCCGAGTTGAAACTTCTTCGCCATCCTCATTCAGCATTCCTTCGCTGAAGAATCGGCGAAGCTCGATAACGCCCTGCGGCGTATGCGCGTATTTGCGATTAACAACACGCGAAATCGTCGAAAGATGCATTCCGATGTCTTCGGCAACGTCTTTCAGCATCATCGGTTTGATAAATTCAACGCCTTTGTCCAGAAATTCGGTCTGGCGATGAACGATACATTCGACGACGCGGTAGATCGTCTGACGGCGATGTTCGATATTTCTCAAAAGATCGACCGCCGAACGAACTTTATCTTTGATAAAATCTTTAGTTTCTTTATTTACTTCCTGCTGATCGAGCAGTTTGTGAAGTGTCGGACTAATTCGCAGACGCGGACTTCCGTCATCAGTAAAATAAATCACATAATCTTCTTCAATCTTTTCGATGTAAACTTCCGGCGAAACATAGATCGGTTCTTGCGAAGAATACATTCTGCCCGGATACGGATTCAAAACGCGGATTTTATTAATTTCTTCGTTTAATTTATGAAGTTCGACACCCGTATCTTTCGATAAATGTTGAAGGCGATGCGGCTGTAAATCTTCGAGGTGATCTTTGACTAATTCAGCCGCCAAACTATTTCCCAAATTTTTGACATCGAGCTGAACGAGCAGACATTCTTTTACGTCGCGCGCACCGCAGCCGACCGGATCGAGCCGCATCACGATCTGACGTGCTTTTTCGACCTGTTCTTCATCACAGCCGCACATATCGGCAATTTCTTCGTTTGAAGTCGTCAAGCGTCCGTCTTCGTCCAAATTTCCGACGATACAACGCGCCGCGTCATTGAGCGTTTCGCTGATATTTTGCAGATTTAATTGCCATTCGAGATGCTCGCTCAGATTCGGCGAATGCGACAAAAACTGTTCAAAGCTCGGCGCGTCGTCTTTGTATTCAATTTCCTGTGTTTTATAACCCGGATCGAGATATTCCTGAAATTCTCTGCCGTAATCTATTTCTTCAAACGCGTCGGCTCTTTCATCGGCGTAATTTTCGCCGTCGCTTTCAAAATCCGAAGTCAGTTTTTCTTCAAAACCATTTTCGGAAGGTATTTCAGCCTTGTAATTTTCGCCCGCTATTTCCGAGAAGTCTTGAACCGGATTGAGAGAATCTGAATTTGATCCAAAGTCGTTTTCAAAAGAATCAACTTGTCCGTCGGCATTTTGATCGAGAATATTCTCTGAAATTTCCTGAACTTCATCGCCGGGCTGAACTTCTTCCAAGACAGGATTCGAGACCATTTCCTGCGAAATAAGTTCCGACAACTCTAAAGAAGTCATTTGCAGCATTTCGATTCTTTGCCGTAATTGCGGCGTTAGAACCATTTGCTGTTTTAGAGATGTTTGAAGTCTTAATGATGACATAGATGCTGATTTGAAATTTTGTTTTCCCTGTTTCGTAAATATCGGTCGCTGATTGAATTATAACCGATTTATGCGGTAAAAGTGAAAACTGTAAAACTATAAGCTGAATCTTTCTCCGAGATAAATCCGCCGAACGTCTGCATCTTCGACCAATTCCTGCGGTTTTCCGCTTTTCAAGATTTTTCCTTCCGCCATAATATAGGCGCGGTCGGTGATTCCTAATGTTTCACGCACATTGTGGTCGGTAATTAAGATGCCGATTCCTTGATTTTTGAGATAAATAATAATTTCGCGAATATCGTCGATCGCGATCGGATCGATTCCCGCAAACGGTTCATCCAGAAGAATAAACTGCGGCTCGGTCGCCAAACAACGTGCGATTTCGACGCGCCGACGTTCGCCGCCCGAAAGTGCATCGCCGCGAGTTTTACGAACGTGCGCCACGCCGAATTCTTCCAAAAGTTCTTCCAAACGCTGATTTCGAAATGCTTTCGACATTTTCATCGTTTCGAGAACCGCTAAAATATTTTGTTCGGCAGACATTCTGCGAAAGATCGAAGGTTCTTGCGGCAAATATCCTAATCCTAAACGCGCCCGAAGATACATCGGAAGTCCCGAAACGTCGTCGCCGTTCAAATAAATATGACCTTTTTCAGCGCGTTCGAGCCCGACCATCATATAAAAAGTCGTCGTTTTTCCTGCGCCGTTCGCGCCCAAAAGCCCGACAACTTCGCCTTGCTCGACATTCAACGAAACATCGTCAACCACGCGCCGACGACCGTAAGTTTTTTGCAGATTAAAAGCAGACAAAGAATCGGCAAGCACATTTTCGTGTTTGCCGTTCGTTTCCGAGACTTCTTTTTTTCCGAAAAAACTCAACATCTAAACTTAATTATTCTTAACCTTATAAACCGAACGAATTCTGCCATTTGAATTTTCCTTCGATTTTCCTTCGGCGACAACGCGTTTATCGCGCAAATAAACCATCATTTGTCCGCCTTGCGAAGAACCGTTTTCGGCATCGTCAACTCTTGCGGGATTTCCGCGCAGCGTCACGATTTCGTCGCTCGCATTATATTGCGCGTAATCTCCGACCGCTTTTCGATTCGGCTGCGTAATTACGACGTTTCTTTCCACGATTGTTTGCGAAACATCGTTCTTTTCATTCAAATAAATATTCGCCACACCGCCGACGATTCTGTCTGTTCCCTGCCGAATATCGACATCGTTTTCGTATTTCAAAATACGATTATTTCGATTATAAATTAAATTTTGTGACGAAGCATAAACCGGAACTTCGGTTTCTTTGCCGTTTTCCTTGCGTTTCGCGTTATACAAAACACTCTGCACGTTTCCGTCGGCGTTCAACTGACCTTGTTTTTGCTGAATCGTCAATTTATCGGCGCGAACATAATTATTTTCCTGCCACGCCCGCGCATTTCCCGTATAAATTCCCGTTTCCAGCCGATGATTGAATTCCGCCGTTTCAGCCGTTAAGAAAACAGGCTTACTCGTTTGTCCGAAAGGAGTTGCGCCGCCGGTTTGTTTTTGACTGTAATAAGTAGTCGAAACATTTCCGCGCAAATTCGAAACGTCTGCCCGCGTGTTCCAATCGATTTCGTTCGCCTTCACACGCGCCTGCGAATCCCAAACCGTCGGTTCGCCGCCGCGCAGGCGAACGACTTCATCGTTTGCCGTAAACGTAATGTTTTCAGCAATTCCGTTGCGGTCGAGTTCACTGAATTTGGTATTTCCGCTCGCATCCATTTGCTGAATATCCTGCGTTTGCTGATTAAAAATTGCATTCAAGCGATCGGCAAGCAAAGTCTGCGTTCCGCGATTTTCGTTCGGCATTGTCGGGACGCGAACGGTTTTCGTTTTCGTCGCGGCAACACAGTTTTTCGCATTGTTTCCGGTCGGGAAAAACTCACAATCGAAACGCGGCGCATTCAGCGTCGTTTTGTAATTTTGCTCGCCGTATCGCAAAGGTTCGATAAAAAGCTCGGCATTTCCGACCGCTTCGGCTTTCGCCAAATCTTTTCCGTTCTGTGCGAAAACGGTTTTTACCGAATCAGCCGTAAGTTTTTTATTTGCCGCATCTGCGGAATTATTCGGCGCATTCAGCAAAACGGTCGTGCGTCCTTCGGTCTGCATTTGATCGAGCAAACCCGCACCTTTGAAATTCAAGTGAATCGCGTTCGGCGCAGAAAGCGTAACTTTTGTAAATTCTTCGACTTTCGCAGGAATCAAAACCGCGTTTCCGTTTCCGAGAGCATTCGCGGTTTGAAGCGAATTATTTTCGTTAAAACTCGCATTCAGTTCATTTGCAGAAATTTCCGTCGTGCG
>DAITPE010000288.1:0-7435 GCA_036833775.1 Pyrinomonadaceae bacterium
GATCGCCAACACGATTATTTTAGAAGAATTTCCGCTCATCGTGACCGACGCGGGAACCGTCAACGAACAACATCCGCCCGAAGAAATCACCGAAACGGTGAATTAGAAAGATAATTCGAGTATTAAGAAATAAACAAAAAGCGCGGCAAACATATTGTTCGCGCTTTTTTCGGTTTTTGATTGAAAATAGAATAAATATCGACAAATTAATCGTTTGATGCCGAAAACTTAAAGCATAAATCGGCAAATTAATTCGATGAATGTGCCGATTAATTGAATTACAAAGCAAAAGAATTGAATTTCAGAGCAAAAGAATTAAATACATTTACTCTGTAATTCAATTAATTGGCAAAAGAATTGAATACATCTGCTCTGTAATTCAATTAATTTGCAGAAGAATTAAATAAATCTGCACATTTATCTTTCAAATGTGCAACTATTGCTTTCAAACCTGCACATTTGAAAGAAATAGTTGCAACTAATTAAAAGAAACTTGCAAGTAATTAAGGAATACTTGCAAGTAATTAAGGAAAACTTGCACATTTGAAAGGAATAGTTGCAGGTAATTAAGGAAAACTTGCACATTTGAAAGGAATAGTTGGACATTTGAAAGGAATAGTTGCAGGTTTTAAGAGTTTATTTTAATCAAAAGTTCAAACGAAGAGGCAAAAATCAAAAAAAGCGCACTATTTTTATAATGCGCTTTTCGTCTTGTTTTTTAATTTCGGCTAATTTTCTTTATTAAAATCGAGCGTTAAAGCCAGACGGTAAATAGCTGCCATTTCAACGACCAATTCCTTTGTGGCTTTCGCGCCTTTGAGCGAAGCGGTGATGCGGATTTTTGCCGCGCCTTCGGGTTGACGGAAGGAAAATTCGCCTGCGGAGTTTGAATAATAACTGCCGATCTTTTTCGTCGAACCGTCAGACAGAATCTTTTCGGCTTCGATCTTTGCGCCTGTCACAGTTCTGCCGTCTTGATTGAAAACGCTTCCGTTGACGATCACGAAAGTTCCGCGATCGGGCGTTAAGATCAAACGGTCGGAAAGTTCTTTTACTTTTTCCGTTTCAACTTCGATGTTTGAAAGCAATCCTGCGCCGTAACCGTCGGCTTCGAAAACTAAATTGTAAGTTCCGGCTTTCAAACCGACCAAAACGAATTTCCCGCTGCTGTCGGCTTTGACCGATTTAATGTCTTTTCCGTCTTGCCGCGCCGTGACCGTCGCATTGGCAATTCCGTTTCCTTTATTGTTTTTAACTTTTCCTTTCACGCCCGTCTGTGCAAAAACGGAAAGCGCGGAAAATAAAACAAGAGCCGTGAAAATAATGAATTTTTTCATAAAAATAAAACAAAAATGAATCGTTTTACGCAATTATCGCAAAACGATTCATTTTCTTTCTAAACTAAAAATTAGGCATTTGCGGTTTCAGATTTTAATTCCTTGCGAAATTGTTCTGCAACATCATTGATGATTACTTCGAGCGAACGGGTTGGCTGATAACCGACCAATTTTTTCGCTTTTTCCAGACTCGGAACGCGCCGCTGCATATCTTCAAAACCTTCGCCGTAAACTTCATCGTAAGGAATGTAGCGGATTTCGCTCTTGCTGCCCGTCATTTCGATCGCTTTTTCGGCTAAACCTTTGATCGAAATCTCTTCATCGTTGCCGAAATTGATGACCTGACCGAAACAATCGGGATTTTCGAGCGCACGCGTCAAACCTTCGACAATATCGAGAACGTGACCGAAACAACGCGCCTGCGTTCCGTCGCCGTGCACGTTGATCGGTTCGTTGTTGAGCGCGGATTTAACGAAATTGGGCACGACCATTCCGTATTGTCCTGTCTGGCGCGGTCCGACCGTGTTGAAAAGACGCACGACCACGACCGGCAGACGAGTTTCCTTCCAATGCGCGATGGCGAGAAATTCATCCAAAGTTTTCGCGCAGGCATAAGCCCAACGATGTTTCTCCGTTGCGCCCGTCAGCAGATCGTCTTCTTCTTTGAAGGGAACGGAAACGCCTTTTCCGTAAACCTCGGAAGTCGAAGGAATCAAAACGCGTTTGCGGTAGCGCGAACAAAATTTCAAAACGACATCGGTTCCGTGAAAAATCGTTTCGATGGTTTTGACGGGCTGTTCCATAATCAAACGAACGCCGACCGCCGAAGCCATATGGAAAACCCTGTCCGTTTCGCGGATGAGTTCTTCCATCAATTTATCGTTCAAAACCGTGTCGATGATCAGCCGAAAGTTTGGATGACCTTCGAGATGTTCGACGTTGGCATAACGTCCGGTCGAAAGGTCGTCAATGACCGTGATTTCGTGTCCTTCGCGGATAAGCTTGTCCGCCAAATGCGAGCCGACAAAGCCCGCACCGCCGGTAATTAATATTTTCATTCTTTAGTAGATCGTTAAATTTAGTTGGTAAAAGTTAGTTCAAAAAACATTCAATTATCAATTATTAATTATCAATTATCAATTCTTGAGATGTTTTTCAAAGAAATTAAAAATGCGTTCGTATTCGTCCGTCCAGCTCGTTGCGCGAACGAAACCGTGATTTTCCGAAGGATAAAGCATCGCTTCAAAATACGGAGTTTTTTCCAAACGAATCAGTTTTTCGATCATCTGAATCGAATCTTGCGCCGGAACATTGTCGTCAACCAAACCGTGTAAAATTAACATCGGTTTTTCGAGTTTATCGGCATAAAAAATCGGCGAACTGCGTTTGTACGCTTCGGGATTTTTCTCGGGAAAACCCAATCTTTCCAAAGTATAGATCGGCGACGAAGCGAAATAATTTTTCCAGTCGAAAACGGGACGAAGCGCGGCGGCGGCGGCAACCTTGTCGGGCGCACGAGTAATTAACATTCCCGCCATAAATCCGCCGTAACTTCCGCCGTAAACGCCGACGCGTTTGGCATCGACCGAATAATTCTTGACGGCAAAATCGATCGCGTCGAGATGATCTTCGTAATCCTTTCCGCCTAAAAAGTCGTGAACGTCGGTTCGCCAATCGCGTCCGTAACCAGCCGAACCGCGATAATCAATGTCCAAAACGACGTAACCTTTCTGCGTCAACATCTGATTGAACATAAATTCGCGGTAATAATTGTTCCAACCGTTGATCGTATTTTGCAGATAACCCGCACCGTGAATAAACATCACCATCGGAAATGACGGTTTGTCCTTAACTTTATTGAAATCCGCCGGAAAATAAGCTTTTGCCTTAACAATTTTCCCGTCACGCGTCGGAATATCGACGAATTTCGGCTCGCTCCAAGTTCGTTTTAGAAAACTTTCGGGCGTAGATTTAGTAAGTTGAGTAGGAACGGACAAACCGCGACAATCAGGGCAGACTTTTACGGTATAAATTTCAGACGGATTTTTCCAAGTCGAATATTCGTAAAGCAAAATCGGCTGTGAATTTACTTCATCCATTTGCGCCGAATTCTTAATTCCTTTATCACCCGAAAAAATTCTCTCTCTTTGTTTCTTGGCGAATGAATATGAGAAAAATTCGCGTTCGGCGGTATTTTCTTCGGTCGAACTGAAAATTATTTTACTCGCATCAGCCGTCCATTTTGCCCAATCAATTTCAAATTTTCCTTGCGTCGTTTGTTCGATCTTTACATTTGAAGTAAAACCTGCGTCTGTCGGATTTTCTTGACGAATTTCGCCGTTTGGATTCGGCTGTTTGTTTGCTTTCTCGAGCGTTGCCAAATAAAGATGATTAAAACCGTCGCGTTCGGAAGCGAAAAATAATTGCGAAGCATCTTTCGGATTCGGTTCGATGATGCGCGAAAGCCCCGCAACCCATTTTTCGTCGGTTTCTTCCGTCACCAAGATCGTTTGTTCGGCTTTGCTTCCGACATTGTAAACATAAAAAAGCTGTCGGCGTTTCAAATCTTTGTCGATGCGGTCAACGATCAAACTTTGATTGTCAGCCGCCCAATCAAGTCCGCGAATGTAACCGACGCCTTCGGCTTTCGGAAGCTTTAATTCAAAAGGTTTTTCAAGACTTCCGTCGAGTTTTGAAACCAAAACTTTCTGATCCGAAAAACCGCGCCGCGACGAAGGCGTTTGGACAAATTCGTCCAAATAATTCGGCGTAAAAAGCGCACGTTGACGCGAACCGTCCGAAACGACATACGCAACTAATTTCGCATCTTTCGTCGGATTGACATTAAAAACCGAAACAAAAGCCTGCGGATTCGATTCTTTTGTGACTTGAATGATCGAAGTTTCTTTCAAATTAAGCACAAAATAATTTCCGCCCGAATTATAAAGTATCGAATCGTTCGTCAACCAACGCGCCGCGCCTTCAAAACCTTGCGTCCGCGTAATTCTGCGTGGCTTTGCGTTCGGCGTAACAATGTCGAGAACGTAAATATCAGTGTTTTGACTAAACAAAATCTTCGTCGAATCGGGCGAAATATCGACGCCGCCCAAGTTTTTTTCACGCGCTTTAACGAAATCGTCGCGGACGGTCAAACCGTAATTCAATTTGCTTTCGGGACGTTCTTCGCGCTTTTCGTAATTTTCTTCGGCATTGACCAAAATACGCGGATTCGAGCCGTCGGAATTGACGATATAAAGATTTCGCGGCTCTTTTCCGTCGGCGTTCCATGCGTAAATCACAAATTTTCCGTCAGGCGAAAGCCTTTCCGAATCGGGACGCATTCCCGCGATCGAAGGCTCGCGCATCATTTCACGAACCGTCAAGTTCTGAGCATTTGCGCTCAAAAAAAGTAAAAAGCAAAAAGTAAAAAGTAAAAAAGGGGAAAGTTTTTTCATAAATTAGTCTTCTTCTTCATTTAAAAGTTCGCGTAAAGCTTCGAGTTCGGGTAAAACCAATAAATCTTTCGTTCGTCCGGCAGCGCGTTTGGCGGAAATTAAATCATCCATCGAAATTACATCGACGAAAATTCCGCAAATTTTAAGTTTTTGAGCAGATTTTATTAAAACTGAATAATCGCCCACACCTGAAACTTCACCAAGAAGGTCAATGTCGCCTAAATCCGTATCGAGTGTGAAATTAGTTCCATTTTGCAAAGTTCGTTCATCCCAAATGAAAGGAAGTTCTTTTGGAAAACCGCGTAATCTTGGATTGAATGAGGCAAGAGCATTAGCTATTTTTTTTAGATTTGGAAGTGAACGAGAGTAGCAAAAATCCAAATCTTGTGTAACATACGCTGAGCCGTAGGCAGTTATTGCAACGCCGCCGACAACTACAAATTCAACTTCATTTCTGTATAACGCCTGAATTGCCGGTTCAAGTTCGATCAAGTCGTTTTTCTCCTTCTTTCTTGCGCTTCAACCATAATCCGATAATAATTTCGCATTGATTTTTGCATATTATTGACTCTTTCTTCGGGCGTTAGCCGAAGGTTTTTTATAAGCAAAGTCAAATCGATCCCGAATTCTTTCGCCGCCGCGATTTTGCTTCCGGGTTTCGGATTTAAAAGTCTTTCTTCGATCGTACGTTTCATAAAGCAATTTTCTAAAAATATTTTATGGCAATTCCAATGCGTTTGCACGTTTTTCGCTTTTTTGTGCTTCGGTCAAGCGTTGATATTCGTAGATCGCGCTTTCCCAATCGCCGTACATCGCGTTCGGTAGAACAATGTATTTCGTGCCGAAAAGATTTTGCGCTTTATCGGTTTCAGCAAAACGGTCGGCGACGGATTTTTTCTCGAAAACTTGCGCGTGATCGTTCAAATTATCGCCGATCAGCATTACGATTCGATATTTTTGCGCGATCGCTTGACGACGGGCTTCTTTGCTCGATTCTTTTTGACGCAGAACGACGTTTTCATCGGAAATATCGGGAAAACCGACGGCTTTCAAGTTGTCGATCGTCGCTTGTTTCTGAACTTCGTCACGGTTTGAAACGTAGAAAATGCGGACATTTTTAGATTTTGCATAATTTGCAAAATCGACCGCGCCGGGAATCGCTTTTGCTTTCCGCATTTCGCCCCACGCATACCAACTTTTCAAGTCGAAAGGCAAACGATTTTTCGCACCGTTCGCTTGCGAAGGCGAATTGTCGAGCATCGTTTCATCAATATCGACAACGACCGCACGAGGCATTTTCCGCTCGGCTTTCGTAAGTTTTTTCTGATTCTTTTTATCAGCGTCCGCATCGAGTTGCATTTTCGCAAGATTGAACGCTTGATAAGCCAGCGCACGATATTCGCTCGCTTTTTGCATATAAAGAATCGCGGCAACTTGATATTCCGTGTCAGCCGTTGCAGGCGCAGTTTGCGCGCCTTGCTGCGCGGTTGAAACGGTTGCAAAATATGTCGAAACCACCGATGTTAGAATAAGTCCGAATGTTAATAGATAATTTTTAGGTTTCATAGCTTTTGTTTGATGCGGAATTTGAGAAAATTATAAACGATATATGTGTGAAAAGACGAAAGATAAAGAAAAGAAAATAGAGCATACTTCCAAGCAAAAGGAAGAAGAACCGAAAAGTTATTATTACGACGACGCACACGGTTATCAAAAATATGATCCGGAAGATGATGATGGAGAAATTGAAGATTAAAATTTGACGAATTTCAGAGCAAACCGAAATATGATTTGACGGAAACCAAAACTCCTTTTTGCATAATAAGTTAGAAGAAAAATAATTTTAAGAAAAATGTAAAATTCGTTCGACTTTTTGAAAACTTTCTTCGTCTGAAAGACTGAAACGCGAAAGAAAAAGCGTTGAGATTTTTTCGGAAGAAAAGGAGAGAGTTGAAAAAATGATCAGTATCGAACAACCGGCGTTGGCGGTTCATTCGCACGATGTTCCGGGTTATAAATACAAAATGGATTATACGGTAAAATTGGATGCTTCGGCGACGATCGAAACCGTCGTTATGCAGGTTTTGATCAGCGCCAAAAAAGCAGGCGGAAAACTGAAAAATCTGGTAATAAACAGCCACGGTTCGCCCGGACATCTTTATGTCGGCGAAAATAACACGATAAATTTCAATAATTTGAGCCGTTTTCGCGTGACGAACATTACACAGCCTTTGATCGACAGAATTTGGATCGTGGCGTGCGAAGTTGCGGGTTATCATCGGCAGATCGTCAATCTCGGTTTTCCGTTTTGTTCGGAATTGGCAAAAGCCGCCGGATGCGAAGTCGTCGCTTCGAATCGTTCGCAGTATGTAAATCCGGGTTTTTATCTGAGATTTTGCCCGAAAAATCACATTGATAATTACGAAGGCGAAGTTTGGCTTTGGGATAAAAACGGAAAAAGACAAAGTTTTAATCCGAATGGATTCTAAAATAAATTAGAAATAATTGACTATTTCGCGAAATTTTCGGAAGCTATACGCAAATGTAGCTTCCTTTTTTGATTATGCCGAAAAAAATATTTTTGTTTGACGCTTTATTGTTCGTTCTTTCTAGCACCGCAAATTTTACGTTTGCACAGGAAAA
>DAITPE010000289.1:0-7411 GCA_036833775.1 Pyrinomonadaceae bacterium
ATCTTTTGTCAGGAGTAAATTTTGGGGTTTGATGTCTCGGTGAATGATTCCCGATTGATGCGCGTGTCCTAAACCCGCGCAAGTTTGCTCAAGAAAATCCAAAGCCTTTTTCAACGAAATTTTTTCTTTACGGCAAAAATTCGCTAAATCTCCGCCTGCAAGAAATTCCAAAACGAGATAATGAAAAACCGTTCCGCGCAAATCTCTCGCCGTTCCGTGCCCGAGCCGACTGATGACATTCGGATGCCGAACGCGGTCGAGCGCAATCGCTTCATTTTGAAAATTTTCGACCAAGGTGCGTTCCAGATCGAGATCGAGATCATTTTGCAAAAAGACATTTAATGCTTTGATTACAACTTGACTGTGCGGAGATTGCGGCGATGCAAGCGTGTCTTGCGCCACATAGATTTCCGCATAACTTCCCCGCCCGAGTTGATCGGTGATGTTGTATCTGCTGTCTAATCTGCAATTTTTGAGTGAAAGTTCTCTCATTTAACGAATTCGGAACGACAAAATCAATTCCCAAATGACCAATACGACATTATAAATTTAAAGTTCACAAAACACACAATCAAAAAAATCGTCTGAATGAATTTTGACGATTCATTCAGACGATCAAACTTTATAAAAAGTTGTTAGTTTAATCTTTCAAATCCGGTCAATTGGATTGACTGGAAGAAAGGCGTTCCCGGCGGCAATCTGTCGGGATCGAGGAACGATGTATCGAATGTCCAGTTACGCTGCGGCGCACCGTAAACTTTTCCGTCCGATTTATGAGCTCCGTTATTGTTTCTGGCGTTATATAAATTGATCAGCGATCCTGTATAGTTCAATCGAACGCTTCCCCAATTTTCCAGAAAACGCTTAAAGTTATGAACACCGCCAGCCATACAAGCGTCGCCGCTTCCCTGATTCGGAGTTGCAAGTTTTTTCGATCTCGAATCACCGGAAATCATTGCAAATCTAACAGTCGTTTCCGAGGCAGTTCGACTGGAAAAAGGATTTGCCAAATTTGCACCATCTTTCCAACTATTCGAGAGAACATAAACAGTATCGGCAACGATCGAAGCAGGAATGTGTAACTCCGAACCTTGCGGCTGATATGATGTTGAAGGTGTCGGCAAAATTTCAGCCCCGCTCGCATCTAATGTTACCGTTGCGCCAGTTGAATTATAATTTCCAATCACATAAACGGCGTTTTCAGAAGCAACCGTAAACCCTTTTGTATTTGCCGGAACTGCAGAACTGTAATTTCCGGGCAATACTTGACCGTTTATGAGTCTTACGCCGCGTCTGTAAAATTTATGTTCAAAGACAGATGCGATCGCCGTGGAAATTACCGGATCAGTTTCACAACTAGGCGTTCCTTTTACTTTATACCGGACAGCTTCATTACAATAATCCGTGTCCAGAGCATTATTATTATTTACGTCCTCACCTTTTTGCAAAATGCCGTCGTTGTTGCCGTAAATGTCTTCCATATCATATTCGCCGTCGAAATCGTAATCACCGCGGCGGTCAGAAACATAGAGAACCCAACCATGATCGGAAGGAACATCGGTTGATTTAAATGATGAACCTTTATCCGTTGCGAACTTGGTTCCGTTCGGAAAATTAGCATCGAATTCACCAAGGAAGAATCGTCGAAGGTTTTCTACATCGATGTCAACTGCGCTCATCACACCGTTCCAAGGAACTGTTCCGGCTGTATATGTTTCGCTGACATTGTAAAGACCTTCACGGGCATCGAACATATTGATCGGGAAAGGTACAACCCATCTCTTCAGGTTGCTTCCGTCATTGTCTTTCGCAATTGCTTCCCACCAATGTTCTTTTTTATCAACGTATGTCTGACCATTTTGGCTGTAGGTTGACATATACGTTCCGGTTGCGCTGTTATCAACGCCGACCGGGTTTGAATCCGAAGTAGATTTTTTCGCTGCAACAATATAATTCAAATTTGCCGTATTGATAGTTTCGGAGGTCATATATGCCGTATCGGTCGTCGTTATCTTTGCACCATCGATATAAAATCTTTGCAGTTTAAAGATGGAACGATTATCGACGCGGTTTTTTTCAGCATCCGAATCCAATCCGTAACTTCTTCCACCGGTAAATTTTGTCAGTAATTTGAAGTTTTGAGTTCCGATAAAGTTTTTTGCTCTGTCAGTAATACCAAGACTGAGCATATCTTCAGTTATATCTTTGGTGATATAAGTATTCGTGGTTTCATCATATTTGACAGTTTCGATCTTGATCCATGTTTGTCTTCCCGAAATTCCCAAATAGAAACGTTCCCCATTCAACTCAGTGGCTTGATAACCGTCCTTCATTGCAAGCGGCTGATAACCACGCACTTCCGAACCTGAAGGCTCGCTTCCTGCATTTCCCGGAGCCGGCGCACCATCTAAACGGATTCCGCATTTTCCTGAAATAGCGGTAATCCCGCTTCCGCTGGCACAGCCCGGAAGTTTTGCTTTGCTGTCGGCAAGAGAAACTCTGATGCCGGTTTTGTTGTAATACCGTTCTTTGGAAGTTACTTCATCATCTTCCGTTGAAGTGGTGACGGGTGTTGTATTATTCAATAAATCTCCAACTTTTTTTCCGCGTTTGACGAGTTCGATATAATCTGCTGGGATTCCGTTAAAGCGACTGTTGAATTTGATTGGTAATTCGAGATTTTTTTGACGATTCAGTAAATTCCCTTCAAATTTATTTTGATCCGCCGACCAATTTGCATTGCGGTAAACAGTTGGATAATCAGTATCTGTAATCACAGGCGAACCGTTGGTCGGTGCTTTTAATACACTTCCCATATTTTGTTTTAATTGAACGAAAGTTCCTGAAGCGTTTTTGATCTTTACCTGACCATTCCAACTTCCCCAAGTATCATTTCGAGCAGTATCAGTAAAAACTTCGCCGACCGCCGTTACTTTTGACGAGAAAAGCACTTCCGCGCCGCCAGCCATAAACAAATTACCGTTAGAATGCACACGACCGCCGAAGTCAAAACGCGGACCGGGGTGAAATTCCATATCGTCTTCGTAAAAAATGCCGAATTGGAAAATCGGGATTCGATTATTAAAAAACCTTCTCCGCAGTTCAACCTGCGTTCCATTATTTTTATCTTCGGCAACGGTTCTGATTTCCCATTCATCACGGGTGGCTTTCAAACCTTGAAACTCTCCGCCTGTCATTACGACCTGTTGAGAATTTTTTGTTTTTGTAATCACTTGCGAGAAATCATATTTATCATCGAATCCGGGCGGCTTATTAGTTTGAACATTCTGCAAATCTTCCGTCGTCGGATTTAATCTGCGGTCAAAGATTTTATCGAAATTGCGAGTCATAATTTCGAGACTCGCCTGTGCTGCTTCGAAAGTTCTTGTTTCTGCGGCATCATTCGCCGCTGCAACGGTTTCACTATTCGTTCGAGAGATCGCCAAGGCAACGAATCCCATCAATAAAACCATAACGAGCAAAGCGATTACAATTGCTGTTCCTTCTTGATTTTGAAACTTGTCCTTTTTCATTTTCTTTATTTCGTTCATCTCAGGTTCAATTATTCCTTTAACTTCAGATTTCATACTTCTCACCTTTTTATCCAGCGTCATATTCCAAGTTTCTTGTGCTGTATGTTGCACTCAAAGTTACGGCTTCGGGTCTCTGGGTCATTTCATCTATTTCGGTTGAAAGAACTTTTAAAGTGATCGTCAATTGTCTAACCAAATTAAATCGTTTCGGATCATCATCGGATGTTCCCAAAATGCCATCAGGACCGGAGGTGGGATTTTCAGTTACAGTTCCATCCTCCAAAACATATTTGAGCTGCATATTTTGGACGTTATAAGCTAAGGGCTGTTCAACGATCTGTTCGCTTGCCAATTTGTCGCGGTTATTTCCATACGTAATTCTGACAAGTGTTCCGTCTTCTTTGATCTGATAGCTGACTAAATAAAACCTTTTAAGCGACGCAAATGCGTAGGTTGTGCAGTTTTCATCGGATGCCGAAACACAAGCGCGCAACAAACTGCTGTTTTTTCCGGTTCCGTTCAATGCCAAGTTCAGTCCTAACGGGTCGCCGGGTTTGAAATCAATATCAGTCGTTTTATTGGTGGCAGTCGCCATTACGGCGATTTGAGAAGTCGTTGATTCAAGCAAATATAGATCAAAAGGCGATGTATTTACCGCGCCATTTGCAAGTTTTGTTTTGACTCGCGGAGTTGCCGGATCGCCCGACGGGGTTGTAACCGACGCAAGTTCGATTGCATCGGAATTATTGAAATCAATATCACGAAAAGCAAAAACCATTATGTCCGTTTTGTCGGTCGTTCCTCTCAAAAGATTATTGGTAAATAAATTATTTCCGCCAACTATCGAGGTCAAAAGGTCTTTACTATCGTTTGAATCTACCGGAGTTCCGAATCTCGTGGAAAGAAAATCATCGGGCACGATTCCGCCGACTTTGTGAAATCCGAGACCTGCATTCAATGCATCTCTACCAATCAAATGAATCGCCACGCGAGCATTTTTGAGCATATCGGTTCGAGTACTCGAACGGCTTTTATCAACACGACCGGCTTGGAGAAGTCCGAAAATCGCTCCGGTTACAACCAAAAATATAACCATCGCAACCATAACTTCCAAAAGACTGAAACCCGCTGATTTTTTTCTTTCAGTTTTATTCACAAACGCAATATTTGAATTTGATTTCATTTCTTTACCTCTTAATATTTGGTGATTATGGTCGAAACAACTTCTTCTCTGACGGCTTGATTAACGTTGAAACGAATTGTTACAACGATCTTTCTGCGATAAATACTATAAGTCGGTGCAGGTCTTTCAGGGTCTTCAATATCAGAAATTTCAATTTTTCGTTGGAAATTTTTGATTTCTGGGCTGACGTTCGTTGTTCTTCCCGAAACAGCACAAGGACTTCCCGAATCACACGCATCATCTACCGTCCCTGCGACTCCGTCCCAACCGTTGTCTTCTCTAACGGGTCTAAAGCCGGTCAGGAAAATTCCGTTCACTTGTCCGTTGGGCAAACCTGTTTGAAAATTTTTCAAAGAATCCCATCCTTCGATCACGCCTACTCTTGAAATATCTTTCGCCGAAATTATGGATTCAACTGTTGACAATGCCATTTGTTTTGCAATGATTCGTCTTTCCGATTCATACGTGCGAATCATATTTGCAGTTAGCGCCGATACCAATGCCAAAATGCCAACCATCATAATCACGATGGCAAGCATAACGTCGATATATGAAAAGCCCTGTTCTTTTTTAATTCGATTATTCATTCTAAAATTTACCTTTCGGAATTTTCCGATTTACCGATTAATTATTTGAATTACCGGATGTGCCGCCATAACTGCTTACTTTTCTAGAATCTTGCCACTTATTCGATTGGGTTGAACCGGGCGCATATTGCCACAATCTGATCGAACCTGTTGTCCCGACCACCGTAATCGCTCGGGCAACTTCGAATTCATTTGGATTCGTTTTGCTTGGCGACCAAATAAATAACACTTCGCTTTTTGTTTGAGCATTACTTCCCGTCGCATTTGTCCCGGCGTTGACAACACGTCCGGTGCTTAAAAATCTGTATGTGCAAACATTGTGACTAGCACTTTGAGGATGTACACTTACCCGAAAATCCGCAGTTGTCGTAACTAACGGATCGGGCGGATTTACAGTAATATTTGTCGGTCTTGAATCCAGCTTTACTGCGGTTGTAGGCTGCAGGGTTGCTTCTTTGATAATCACATCGTCGTCAGAGTCAGTAACATTATTTTCATCAATTAATCTGACTTTTGAACTCGTTAGATCAACTTCGACACGCATCGTCTCTCTTTGTGTGAGCGATCGTTGTCTTGCTTCCTGAAGAACATCGACAATTTGCAATGCTTCGTCATCCGCTTTGAATAGTCTGCCTTGATTGTTCAGGTAATAAAGGGAAACTCCCGTCATTATCATAATAACCAAAACAACAATGACTAGTTCTACCATTGAAAAACCTGATTCAGATTTATTATTTGGAACACTTAGACATTTCATATCGTTTGGAATTAGGCGGTTCGACTTTGTTTTTAGGAGGGATTTCTTTACAAAGTGCGCCCTATTTAGGATTAAATTGCGAATGGAAAATTATTTCCAACAATATTTTACAATGTTTATCAAACAATTTTCAAATATTTTATTTACTTTTCTTTCATTTGAAATTTCGCTAAACTTTAAATAAACCTGAGTTTTTCTAAACAATAAATTAAATGCCTGAAATAAAGCACCCGATAAAGAAAAATAATATTTCACCAGATTGGTTAGTTCGCGGAGTTCTAACAAAATTAGGTGATACTTTCGACAAACTGACCGGACGCGGTTGGAAACCTTCGAGCAGCTTAGCAACCAGCGAATTGATCGAAAAGCTGAAAGCAATAATGGATTTGGAAGTTAAAGATTTGGGTATAAAAGGAAAATTCGTTCCGCATAATTTCAAGTTAAAAATGCAATGGGATAAATTTTCAACTGATTCTGAAATTACTTTGACATCGCTTCAAAACGAACTTTTGACCGCTGCCGTTGATCACATAAACGATAATCTTTATCACACCTTTGCTCCTGTTCAGATCGAAGTAAAGCCTGATTACTTCACGGAAGGCGTTAATTTGATTGCGAGTTTCGACAAATTCGGCTCGGAACAGGATGAAATTGCCGTAAAAGTGACTGTTCCCGGTATGAATGTCAAGGAATTAAATTTACCTGAAGTAAAGCCTCAACTTATTGAAGAACATTTCTCGGCAAATTTTAATGTAAACGGAACAACTAAAAAGGTTGATTTACATATTAAAACCGGAAGCCGAATAAGCGTAGGCAGAAGCCGCGAAAATGCCTTATCAATCGACGATCCGAGTGTTTCCAAGATGCATGCATCATTGGTTTTAAGTAGTGAAAATAAACTGCTTGTGGCTGACACAGGTTCGACAAATGGAACTTATCTACAAAATACCCGGATTTCTTATGGAAAAGCATTTCCGATTGGAGACGACGGAATCGTAAAATTCGGAAATGTCGAAGTTTATTTTCAGCATTTTCCAAAACCGATCCAAAAAGAATCTGAAATTATCCCTGAAACTCAAAATGCTGTTTTTATCGATGGATTCGAGTTTAGAAATAAAAGTCAAACAAATATCGAAATTCCACCAATCGAGAATCAAGTTTCGGAAAAAAGCGAATCCAATAACAATGAAACTGAACAACGTATAAGTTTCGATTTTGAAAAAGAGGAAAATTAATGTTGCTTTTATTTTTTCTACTGCAAATTGATTGGCAAAAACTTAAGCCCGAAAATCTGTTCGGAAGTCAGGTTCTGGAAAGAACACCAGCCGGTTTGAGCCTGATATATTTAATC
>DAITPE010000290.1:0-7394 GCA_036833775.1 Pyrinomonadaceae bacterium
TTACTGCGCGCAAGCTGGTAACGCTTCAGATTCAAATTCAATTTTCCCAAAGAAAGATGAGCCGAAACCAAATTTGGGTCTTGTTTGATCGCATCGTATAAAAACTTTTGGGATTTATCTTGTTGTTCCGAATATACGAGCAGATCACCTTTCTTTTGCAATGTTTCGGCTTCCGAAATTTCCCTTGACGTAAAGGAACTTTCGGAAATGAGTTTGCCCGTAAACGTGTATTTTATAAAATTAAATTGGAATTTTCCGAGATATTGGCGCAATTCGTTTTCGATCTGCTTATAATCGGCATTAAAACTTTCCTGAAAACTTTTTTTGACCTCGGCACCTTGATTCAATTTTCCGACAAATTGATAAAATTGTTCTGACCGCTGACCGCTGTTGGCATTCAGAAAAAAATGAACGACCGCCCACGCTTGCGGATAGAAAATCCCGTCTTTTACGGCTTTACTATAATCTTTCGTTCCCTTTTCAAGATTGAAAAATTTGTCCAGCGGAATGATGTCGCGGCTTTTTAATTTTACCAAACTGTCGTTTATCAATTTTCCGATGTTCGCGCCTTCATTATTATTCGCAACTTCAAAAGTGCTGTAATATTCCGCTAAACCTTCATTTACCCAGATCGGCGCGGAATCGAGATTATTTTCCATCACGAAATGAAAATATTCGTGAAAGATCAAGCGAAAAGGTTCGCGTAAACGCGGATCGGTTGAAAGTGCAATATAATTCGTATCGCCTGACTGAAAAAAATAACCGGCTACTCTTTCATTGATCTTGCCGTTTTCCATCGGCTTGAAAGGCTTAAACGAATCATCATCTTTGAAGACATAAACAACGGTCGGCAAAGACGAGTTTAATTTTGCATTCGGCAGCAATAAACCCAAAGTCTTTCGAAACTGTTCGAGTTTAAATGCGACGTTTTTGATGTTTTTTTCGTCTGAATCTCCGTAAAGCGTGAAATTCGGAGCATCGACTCTGATCCATTTCTCTTTTGCAAATGAAGCATTAAAAGAAAACAGTAAAATCAGACACAAAAAAAGTGAGTTGCGGTAAATTTTCATAAAGCAAATTTTACCTTAACTCACTCGTGTTTTTAAACTATTTTTTTTCTAAAAGCTTTTGTGCTTCGGACATCGATTCGACAGCCTTTAAAACTTGCGGATCGGTTTCAAGCAAAACCTGAACGCCTGCTTCGTTTGAATAATTTGCGGTGGCAAGTTCTTCGCGGATTCGTGCTTTTGCGTAATCGATCTGGCTGTTGACGTTTTCCGCCGTTAAACCGATGTCTTTGCTGGCGACGGCAAAATCTCTGTAAGACTCGAAAAGTTTGTCGCTGACTTGGAAATCATTCGGTTCGAGCGAAAGTTTGAAATTCTGTTTGTCGTTCTTATATGATACAAATCCCGCAACTTTTCCGGCGACCAATTGACGGACAAAGAAAAACGCGGCTTCGTTCAAACGATAGCGCAATGCCGTGTAAGCAAGCGCGGAAACTTTTACGTCCGGTTCGATGCCGCGACCGCCGTATAAAACTCTGCCGTTTGCCGTCGTGACCGGACTTCCCGCAGGTTTCGGTTGGGATTCGGTTTCCTTATTTTCCGCGCCGCCGCTTTGATGCGTGTAATATTCGTAGATCGAGCCGTTCGAATAATCTCTTTGCAGCGAACGTCCGAAAGGCGTGTAATAACGCGCCGTCGTCAGCGTCAACCCCGTTCCGTAAGGAAGCTGAAAGATGCGCTGAACCAAACCTTTGCCGAAGCTGTCGGTTCCGACGATCACGCCGCGACCGTAATCTTGGATCGCGCCCGCGACAATTTCTGAAGCCGAAGCCGAACCGCCGTTGATCATCACGACGAGCGGAATTTCTTCGATCTCACCGCCGACCGTTTTCAAATCCTGCGAACGCGTGTAACTCGAACGACCTTTGACCGAAACGACGGTTTTGCCCTGCGGCACGAAACGGCTGACGACTTCGATCGCTTGCGGCAATAAACCGCCGGGATTTCCGCGCAGATCGAGAATCAGGCTTTTCATTCCCTGTTTTTTCAAATCAGTCAAAGCTTCGTTCAGTTCATCCGCAGTCGTTTCCTGAAATCCGCCCGTCAAACCGACGTAGCCGACGTTGTTCGGCAGCATAAAAAAGTTGCGGATCGACGGAAGCGGAACGCCGCCGCGATTGATCGTCAGTTCGACGGGTTTGTCGCTTCCGGCGCGTTCAAATTTTACGTTGACGGTCGTTCCCGCTTCGCCGCGCACGTTTTTGGAAACTTCGGGACTCGACCATTCCTTCGCGTCTTTGCCGTCAACCGCGACGAATCTGTCGCCGTAACGAACGCCTGCTTTATCCGCCGGAGTTCCGGGAATTACAGATTGCACGTAAACGCCGTTGTGACGCTGCAAAATAGAAACGCCGATGCCGTAAAACTGCGAAGCTTGTTCTTCGTAAAGCTTGCGAAATTCGTCTTTCGTAAAAAACGACGAATGCGGATCGAGCGTCCAGAGCATTCCTTGGATCGACGAATCGGAAATCTTTTCGTGATCGACTTTTCCTCCGTAATTTTCGTCGATGATCTTTAAAGCATCGCCGTAATCCGTGACGACTTGGTTTGCCGTCAACGCCGTATCAGCCGAGATTTTCAGCGGCAAATGCCCGAAAAGCCCGCCCAGAATCGCGCCCAGACCGATCAAAACTACCGCAATTACCGCAAACAGTTTATTCATTCGTAAAACTCCAAAACTTTTTCCAATATATCACAAAATTAGTTGTCGAAAATTCTTTTCCCGTTGCCGTAAACAATTTTCCGCAAGATTTTTCAGCCGAAGTGAATCTTTTTCGACGAAATTTTCACTGTTAATACGGTAAATTTAATTTAATGTTTTCGTTGGATTTACTTTTGCATTACAACGATTTAACATTAGCCTTTTGTAAAATGAAACCTGAGCTTTCCATTGTCATTCCTGCCTTTGAAGAAGAAGATCGCCTCGGCGAATCGGTCGAGAAAATCCTTAATTATATAAAAAACGAAAAGCTGAACGCCGAACTCATCATCGTTGACGACGGTTCAGACGATAAAACCGCCGAAGTCGGCAAAGAAGTTTGCGCGAAATTTCCCGAAATTCAAACAAACGTCATCCGTTACGAAGAAAATCGCGGCAAAGGTTTCGCCGTCAAAACCGGACTTCTCGCGGCACAAGCCGACATCGCGCTTTTTTCCGATGCCGACCTTTCGACATCCATCGAAGAAACGCCGAAGCTTGTTAATCCAATTAAAAACGGCGATTTCGACGTAACTTTCGGCTCACGCGCTTTGGATAGAAGTTTAATCGGAACGCATCAACCTTGGCGGCGCGAACAAGGCGGAAAAGTTTTCAACTTTATCGTCCGAACGCTGACGGGTTTGCCTTTCTGGGATACGCAATGCGGTTTCAAAGCCTTTAATTTAACGAAGTTTCGTCCGCTTTTAGACGTGATGCAAATAGATCGTTTCGGCTTCGACGTGGAATTTCTCTACGTCGCCAACCTGCACAACTTAAAACTAAAAGAAATCGCCGTCCGATGGGACCACGACGAACGCACGAAAGTAAATGTTTTCCGCGACAGCCAGCGAATGTTCAACGAAGTCCGCCTGATTCGTAAAAATGCAAAGAAAGGCGTTTACGGCAAACGAAAATAACTTTTTCTCCGCCATTCGCGCAAAACCTTCGCCGTAAATCAACTAAATAAACGATTAAAGCCAATTCTGCCGTGTTCCATTAATAGAATTATCGAAACACGGCAAAAGTTCCCGTGCTCCGATATATTTTCCCCGTGGTCACGGGAATTTTTGCCGTGCTCCAATATATTTTCCCCGTACTCCAATATATTTTTGCCGCGTCCCGATATTTTTTTGCCGTGTGTCGATAATTATTTGCCGAAACTGTTTTTGATTCCGCCTCGTGAAATTTGCACTTTTTTGTGGCAATCTAATTATTCAACTATGTGTCATTCAAGGATTCACATAATTTTTCGTTTTAGTCTTATCACTCATCAATTATGAAATTATGGTATGTAAATATCTGGTTGTCTCCCGAAACAGGTTACGATCAACATTTTCGTTACCAATTTACTCTGCATACAAGATTTATTTCTAATTATTTCTCTAAAATATTAAGAAAAAAAAGCAATTGGTTTGAAACTGACGGAAGTTTTAATATGATTTCGGTCGAACCGATGCCTGATAGTTTGAAAGATTGCAGAATTGTTCCCGAAAAAGTCTTAACGGTTTCTGTGCCTTTTGATAAAGCAAGATATGAAATGATAAAAGGCACTTCAAATTACGATTATTATCTTGAAATGTTGGAAGCCGGTTTTAGAAAAGCCTCAAACTATAAACAAATACCACTGAATAACTTGTTGAATCTGATTACCGAGTTCAAAGCAAACGGTTATAAGAATGAGTGGATTCATACAAATAAACGATTTAAAGAATACGACATCGAAATTACTTTGATTTGCCAATTTACAACCTTGGACTTTAAATTGTTAGCAACAATTAACAAAATTTCTACAAAAAAACCGTTATGTTTCGGCGTTATTTTAAGAACTGATGCCGATGAAATTTGTTATGATAAAACATTCAAAGACGTTTTTATAAAAGAAGATAAAATAATCATAACTGATGGATTTGATAGACCTAGTTTTTCGATAAATTTATGCGACGCTTTGAATAAAAAGTTCAATTGTGAATTATTGAAACTGAATTAAATTTAATTATGACAGCGAAATTAAACGTCAATATCGATCACGTCGCCACGATTCGGCAGGCGCGTAAAACCATCGAACCGAGCATTGTTACCGCCGCCGTTATTTGCGAACAGGCTGGCGCAAACGGCATCACCGTTCATCTGCGCGGCGACCGTCGGCACATTCAAGACCGCGACATCGAGATTTTGCGCGAAGTCGTCACGACTTATCTGAACGTCGAAATGGCGGCGACCGAAGAAATGATCGAGATCGCCGTCAGATTAAAACCCGACGCGGTTTCGCTCGTTCCCGAAAATCCTTTTGAAGTGACGACCGAAGGCGGTTTGGACGTAATCAAGAACAAAGATGCGGTCAAAACTGCGGTCGAAAAGATGAAAGCCGCCGGAATTTTCGTTAGCATTTTCATCGATCCGAACGAAGACCAAATAAAAGTCGCCGCCGAGATCGGCGCACAACAGATCGAACTTTGCACCGCCGAATACGCCGAACTCACCTTGAGTTCACGCGCCGCGCACGGCGAAGGTTTGCAAAAAGCCGAAGCCGAAACCGAACGCATCAAACGAGCCGCCGAAACCGCAAAAAGTTTAGGCTTGATCGTCGCGGCAGGACACGGTTTAACCTACAGAAACGTCGGCGCACTCGCCGCGATTCCCGAAATCACCGAATTCAACATCGGTCACAACATAATTTCCCGCGCCGTTTTCACAGGACTTTACCGCGCCGTCGAAGAAATGATCGAAGCGATTAAAGGTTAGATAACGTGATTATTGAGTAAAGAAGGATTCACCACAGAGACACGGAGACACAGAGTTTTTATAAAACAACGCGTCGGAATTGATTCAATTTAGCTGAAAACTGCGATTTTTGAATTCTTCAATACCAAAAAAAGTCTCTGTGTCTCCGTGTCTCTGTGGTGAAATTGGCTTATCAAATACTAAGGTCATCAAACAAAAAAGTGCAGACCGAATTGATCTGCACTTTTCCCCCGCTTTTCCCCCGTTGCCAAAAAGAGTGTTTAGCTGTTGTTGCCGTATTTGTCAAAATCTTCGTCGCCCTCGGCTTTTCCCGGCGTTCTGCCCGGATCGTCGGATTTGACATTCGATTTTGAATCTTCCGCGTTTTCACGCCAAGTCGTGTCGCCTACTTTGTCGTCTTCTTCCAATAAACCGTTTTCCGTCACCGACGAATTCGCCGCCGGATTCATTTCCTTGTTGCTCGTCCAATCGCCTTCGTCGTTTGCCGTTTTACTGCCAAAAATGCCTGCCATAATTCCCCCTTTCCAAAGAACAACTGAAAACAAAAATCTGTTTTGATTTAAGTTTGATACCTTTTGCCCAGTTCCACCTTCCGAGTGGTAAATCAAAACTCATTTCTTCCTTCAGTTGTCCTATGTCTTTGTGTTTTGCAACGAACGTGCCACAAAAAAAGCGTGCATTTTGAGCAAAAATGCACGCTTTTGCGTATTGAAACGAATCAATGCTGATTCGATTTAAGACAATCGGGTTGTGTACGAAATTCGACTTTACAAATTTTTACTGTTTCGGTTTTGCGTTTTTCACGTATTTATCAAACCAATTTATTTGTTCGAATAAAACGTGTTCGATCGTTTCTTTCGCTGCATAACCGTGTGATTCGAGCGGAAGCATCACGAGTCTTGCAGTTCCTCCGTTTCCTTGAATCGCGGCAAAAAGACGTTCGGACTGAATCGGGAAAGTTCCCTGATTATTGTCAGCTTCGCCGTGAATCATCAGCATCGGTTCGTTAATTTTATCGGCAAAGAAAAACGGCGAAACGTTTTGATAAAGTTCTTTCGCTTCCCAAAAAGTTCGTCTTTCCGATTGAAAACCGAACGGCGTTAAGGTTCGGTTATACGCGCCCGAACGCGCGATTCCGGCACGGAAAAGATCGGAATGCGCGAGCAGATTCGCCGTCATAAACGCACCGTAACTGTGTCCGCCGACACCGACGCGATTCGGATCGACCACGCCCATTTCCACACCTTTATCGATCGCCGCTTTTGCCGACGCGACGAGCTGCGTAATAAAAGTGTCGTTGACCGTCAAAGGATCGCCGACGATCGGCATCGTCGTATCGTCAAGAATCGCGTAACCTTGCAGTAAAAAGAAAAGATGCGAATAGCTTCCGATCTGTGTAAAACGATTTGTCGAACCCGAAACTTGTCCGGCAGTTGCCGCATCCGTAAATTCGAGCGGATAAGCCCAAACAACGGTCGGTAAACGCGTTCCCTGCACATAATTAGGCGGCAAATAAAGCGTGAAAGAAAGATCAACCCCGTCGGGACGTTTGTATTTCACCAACTGCTTTTTGATACCGCGAATCTGCGGTGTCGGATCGCTGAAATTCGTCAACTGTTTCGGTGTATCGGTCGCGCTGATGCCTTGAATCGTAAATTTGCGTAAATATAGATTCGGCGGCGTAATTTGATTTTCCTTGCGCGTGATAAACCCGATTCCGTCGGGCGTGACACCGTGATCGGAAAACGAAACGAAACTTTCGTATTCGTCTTTACTCGAACGGAAAATTTCATCTTTCTGCAAAGTTTTCAGATTCAAACGCCGTAAAAACGGTCGGTCGCCGTCGGGCGATGCGCCTGCACCGGTCAAGAAAATATCGTCGGCAA
>DAITPE010000291.1:0-7342 GCA_036833775.1 Pyrinomonadaceae bacterium
CCATCGAACGGTCGCCTTGAACATTGGAATGTCCGCGCACAGGGCAAAGTCCCGCGCCTTGTCTGCCGATCTGTCCGCGCAGAAAATGCAGATTCGCAATGTCCTGAATCGCCGCGACCGCCTGTTTATGCTGTGTCACGCCCATCGCCCAGCAAGTTATCACGCGTTCGGATTTAAGATAAAACTCGGCGGCTTCGGTGATTTGTTCAAACGAAAGTCCGCTTTGCGCGATGATGTCCTGCCATTCGATCGTTTCGAGATTGGCGATAAAATCTTGAAAGCCTTCGGTTTTATTATTGATGAATTCGTAATCGAAAAGCGGTGTCGGGCTGGTCTTTTCGCGCTCCAAAATAACCTTCATCATTCCTTTCAAAAACGCCATATCGCCGCCGATGCGTATCGGCAAATGCAGGTCGGCAAGCTTGGTCGCTTTGTTGGTCAGAACGGCGAGCGGAAATTCGACGATGCTTTCGTAATGCTGCGGGTTCGGATCGACGAAATTCATCAAACCGGCTTCGGGCAAAGGATTGACGGCGATAATTTTCGCACCTTTGTGTTTCGCGCGTTCGAGCGAAGTCATCATTCGCGGCGCGTTCGTTCCGGGGTTTTGCCCGATAATTATTATCAAATCCGTGTCTTCCAAATCTTCGAGCCGCACCGAAGCCTTGCCCAATCCGATCGTTTCGGAAAGCGCGACCGAAGTCGATTCGTGACACATATTCGAGCAATCGGGCATATTGTTCGTCCCGAATTGACGCACGAAAAGCTGATACAAAAACGCGGCTTCGTTCGACGTTCTGCCCGAAGTGTAAAAAACTGCTTCGTCGGGCGATTTTAAGGAATTTAATTCTTCAGCGATGATGTGAAATGCTTTTTCCCAAGTGATAGGCGCGTAATGCGTTGCGTTTTCATCCAGAAACATCGGTTCGGTGATTCTGCCTTGGTCGTTGAGCCATTTGTCGCCTTTTTCGGCGAGTTCGGCAATCGAGTATTTGGCGAAAAAATCGGGCGCGGCGCGTTTTTTGGTCGCTTCGTCGGCGATCGCTTTCGCGCCGTTTTCGCAGAATTCGGCGTGTGTCCGTTCGCCGTCGGGATCAGCCCACGCGCACGAATTGCAATCGATTCCGCCTTTTTGATTGAGATTCAAAAGCAGTTTCGTGCCGCGAATCGGTCCGGCTTTTGAAAATGCTTGAATGGTTGTGTTGACAACGGCAGAGATTCCCGCCGCTTTTTCTTTGATTTCGCCGACCTTTAAATGCCCAAGGTTCGAACCCGCTTTTTCGCTCTTCATAAAAATGTTTCGACAGATTAATAAATAACATTAAAACGATTTTTGCGGACAAATCCAAGTCGTCACGTTTGTTAATTTATAAAAGTTCGAGAAAACCGCATTTCGCCGAATTCATTGGAGCGGAAAGCGATTCTGAGAAAATCTGAGAAATTCTGAGATGGATTTTGAGGACATTTCAGCACGAATCAGCTTTTAATTGTTTCATCGGAAGAAAAATTATTTGGTTTGAAAAAGGATGAAACAGAAAAATAAAATCGGAATCTTAAACAACAAACGCGGGTTTTCGTTATTTGCGGCATTATTCGTTTTATTGTCGGCAATTTTTTATTTCGGCGTGAAGAGTGATGCAAAAGCGGAGAAAAATCAGAACAATAAACTTGCAAAATTAGGCGATGCACCGAAAATTTATGCAAATAAACGCGGAAATCCGTGGATAAATTTGAAGGACGGAACTGAGATTGAAACTGATTTGGAAGAAATAGCGGAAATCGGTTTGAAACAACCGCGCGCTTTGGCATCAGCGGATTTTGACGAAGACGGAACGCCCGACATCGTTGCGGGTTATAAAACCGAAACTCAACGCGGCGCGGCGGTTTTTATGCGCGGAAATGTCGATGCCGTTTATCCAAATAATCCCGAAGCACGAGAAAGAAAAAGAAACGGTGAATTTACCGATTCTCCTTTTATTGCGCCGTTTCGCACGTTCACAATCACGTCTGAGCCTGATTTTTTGGTGTCGGGCGATTTCGATGCCGACGGACATTTCGACATTGCGGCGGCAAAAAAAGGTGAAAGTGAAATTTATTTTTTCAGCGGCGACGGAAAAGGCGATTTTACGCTCACGAAAAAAAATGAAGTAAATGGCGAAATCACGGCTATTTTATCGGACGATTTTAATGTGCGCGACGGCGTGAACGAACTTTTTGTCGGTGTTCAAATCGAACAAAAAGGTCAGGTTTTGATTTTTGAACATCCATACGGAGCGATGAAAGCGATTCCCGAAGTTTTTGATTTTGAATCGCCGATCAAATCGTTTGCGGTTAATTTACTCGAAGGCGATCTGCGTTTCGATCTGGCGATCGCAACACAAAATGAAATCGCAATTTTGCGCGGCAGAAACCGCGATTTACTGACGGACGAAAGCGGTAAAAATGCTGAAAAAGCAAAACTTACAAAACTCAAATTCGATTTTGAACTTTTAAGTTTGGCGATCGGCGATTTTATCCGCGAAGAAAAAGGTTTGAAAATGGAAATCGCCGTTGCGGGAAATGACGGCAAAATTCATCTGCTCGAAAACGGCGCGGCGGAAGATGCGAAAGGAAATCTTGCTGGAAATTGGAAAGAAAGAGAATCAATAAATTTGAATTCAAACTTTTCGGAAGAAACTCCGATTTTGCTCACAGCACGAATTTCGGCGCGTCCGGCTGATACTTTGGTCGTTTCGAGCAATGGCAAACTCGAACTTTTAACGAGCGATATTTTGCCGCCGCAAAGCGAAAATGAGATCGTGAATTACAAAGCACAAAAGTTTGACTCGGCAGTTTCGCTCGATGTGGCGGGAAAAGCGGTTTCGATTTTACCTTTGCGGTTAAATATCGATGCGCTCACCGATCTGGTCGTAATGCGTGAAAATTCGCTTTTGCCGACGATCTTGCAAACCGCGCCGATGAATAATTTTGTCGTCGATTCGGATCAAAACGCAGGCGATCCGCGCTTGACTGACGGCATTTGCGCACTTCCGCCGTGTCCGCCGCAAGCCGGCGCGCCGTGTCAGGGAAAATGTTCTTATTGGGCGGCGCGTGATCAGATAATTCACAACGGCGGTTCGGGAATGATCCGATTCAATATCGACACGGACGAAATCCCGTCGCTGATCTCTTATTCGGAATGGAGAATTTTTTCGCCGATCACGATCGACGGTTCTTCGCAAAGAGCAGGATTTGTCGAACTTCGCGGAGTTTCGGCGAATAATCCGGCACTTTATGGAGCTTTCAACGGAAGCAATGTCTTTCGCGGTTTGGTGATAAACGGTTTCGGCGACGGCGGACATTTTAGATTGGATTCCGAAAACAACATCGTCGAAGGCTGTCGGATCGGCACGAATTCGGAAGGAAGCGCAGTCGTACCGAACGGAACTTACGGCGTGACGGTCGCAAATACGAGCGGTGCGGGAAACAATCAGATCGGCGGAACGACACCTTTTGCACGAAATATTATTTCAATGGGCGATGGCGTAGGAATATCTTTGGTTGGTGTCGGCACCAATCGCGCACAGGGAAATTATGTCGGCACGGATGTAACGGGAAACGTCGCGCTCGGAAATTATCAAAGCGGCATTATTTTGAGTTATCCGAATTCATTGGTTGGCGGAACGAGTTTCGGAAGCGGAAACGTGATCGCGGGAACGCAATTTAACGGTATCATTTACGGCAATGGGATCGACATCAGCGGCGGCGTATCGGGCATCGGGAAAATTATACAGGGAAACCGCATCGGCACGAATGCAAGCGGAACTGCCGCGCTCGGAAACAGCAAACACGGCATCGCCGAAGGCTCGGCAACTTCGTGGGAAATGATCGGCGGAACGATTCCGTCGGCGCGAAATATTATTTCAGGAAACACTTTAAACGGAATATATCTGAGTTCGGGAAGCGGCGCGATTCAAACATACGCTTTGGGAAATTACGTCGGTACGAATCTTGAAGGAAATGCCGCGATTCCGAATGGTAATTGGGGATTTCATTTTTATAATTCGGGAAGATTGACGGCTGAGAACAACGTCGTTTCGGGAAATACGCTCGGCGGCGGACAATTTGTGGTGAATGCCGTGTCGCTCGGGACACCGATCATTGCCGAAAACATTTTCGGAGCGAGTGCCGACGGAAATTCAAGACTCGGAAACAGCGGTCCCGGATTGCGTTTGAATAATTACAACGGCGCACGCGTCAGAGATAACATCGTCGCGGCAAATGTCGGCGACGGCATTGTTTCCGACAGCAGTTCGGACAATGTTTACGAAAGAAATTTCGTCGGAACGAATCGTTCATTTAGCACGAATTTGGGAAATACGGGAAACGGTTTTAATTTTCCCGGTTCTTCGCTCAGAAATATAATCGGCGGCGCGGGCGGCGGAAATACGATCGCGCACAATACGAACGACGGGATCAATATCAATTTCGTTTCAGGCGTGAGTACGATCAGCTCGAACAGAATTTTCAACAATAATGGCGACGGCATCAGCGTCAACGGTAATTCGACCGAACACAGCATCAACGACAATTCGATCTACAACAACGGTGATCTCGGCATTGATCTGAACAGCAACGGCGTGACACCGAACGATAATTGCGACAACGATTTCGGCGGAAATCGTCTGCAAAATTATCCGGTTCTATCAAACGCCACGCGTACGGGAAGCAATATTCGCATCGTCGGAAGTTTGAACAGCGTGGCGGGACAAACCTTTATTTTGAGTTTTTATGTAAATCGGACGGCTGAATCAACGGGTTTCGGCGAAGGTGAAAGATTCATCGGCACGGCAACCGTAAATGTTCCGACGGGATGTAATGCGGGTTTTTCCGTCAGCTTACCGCGAACATTGGAAAACGTCAGTTGTGTTTCTGCAACTGCAAGCGATTCGGCGGGAAATACTTCGGAGTTTTCCCGTTGCGTTCCCGTAAGATCGGCGGAAAATGATTTCGATGCCGACGGACTTTCCGATTTGACGGTTTGGCGACCTTCAAACGGTGTTTGGTATGAACTTCAAAGTTCTGACGGACAAACGATCACAACGCCTTTCGGCATTTCAACCGACCGCATTGTTCCCGCAGATTACGACGGCGATGCGATTCCCGACATTGCCGTTTTCAGAAATGGAACTTGGTATATTTTGCGTTCACAAACAGGTTTCACGGCAGTTTCATTCGGAATTGCAGGCGATATTCCCGTTCCGGCAGATTACGACGGCGACGGGCGCGCAGAAATCGGAGTTTTTAGAAATGGTGTTTGGTATATTTTGAATTTAACCACCAATCAATTTCAAAGCGTTCAATTCGGAACGAACGGAGACAAACCGGTTCCAGCGGATTATGACGGCGACGGACGAACCGATTTTGCGGTTTACCGAAACGGTATTTGGTATATTTTACGAAGTTCGCAAGGTTTTACGGCGGTTTCATTCGGACTTTCGACCGATCGCCCGACTGTCGGAGATTACGACGGCGACGGACGCGCCGATCAAGCAGTTTATCGAAACGGAAATTGGTATTTACTGCAAAGTCAGGCTGGCTTCGGTTCGGTTCAATTCGGAATTTCAACCGATATTCCGGTTCCGTCCGATTATGACGGCGACGGCAAAACCGATGTCGGCGTTTATCGCGGCGGAAATTGGTATCTGCTTCGTTCGACTGCGGGGTTCGGTGCAGCGCAATTCGGAACCGCAACAGACCAACCAATTCCGTCAGCCTTTATTCCATAAACAATCGCCGGGAAGAATTGAAATTAAACCTCACCGATTTCAATTCTTCTCGACTCTGACAGGATTGTAAAAATCTTCGACCGGAGAGATTTGCCGGATTTCGTAAACTTTGAGACTCAAACTTTTGCCGAAACAGCAAAGCCGTTTCTTACAATTATCGGTGATAACGCCTTTAACGACGACTTTTGCGCGTTTATATCGTTCGAGTGAAAAGTTGTCGCGGAGTTGTGATTTCAGCGATTCGATGTCCGATTTGCTCTCGTCAAACTTCAAAAAAGTCCAATATTCGGGCTTTTCAAATTGTTGACCGAGCCGCCAAGAATCTTGGTCAATTCCATCAAATTGAATATACGATTCGATCTCGACGTTCATTCCGTCGTAAAAAGCCGTATCTTTTGAAATTGTTTCGAGCGATAAATTCGGTGTCGAATTTCGGAAAACTTCAACACCGATAAAAAACGTCAGAATCAGAATTATCAGCGACACAAAAAATATCTTCATAAAACGGATTATAAAATATTAATTCATCAAAGCCAAAATTTTTTCTTCAGGATTTTCGACGATTTGCCAAGCGTTTTCGGTTTTCAAAAGTTTGCTCATCAAGCTTGCGTGAACGGCGTGACCGCTTTTTTCGGCGGTGACTTTGCCTAAGATCGGCATTCCTAAAAGTGCCAGATCGCCGATGATGTCGAGTATTTTGTGGCGCACGAATTCGTCTGTAAAACGCAGAGGCGTTTCGTTGAGCATTCCGTCGGGCGTAAGAACGATGGCGTTGTCGAGCGAGCCGCCCAAAGCCAAATTCGCTTTTCTGAGCATTTCGATCTCGGTCGTAAAGCCGAAAGTCCGCGCCGAAGCGATTTCGCGTCCGAACGAACCGTTTTTTAATTCAAAATTAAAAGCCTGTTTGTTGATAAAAGGATGTTTGAAATCGATCACGCATTCGATCTCGAATTTATCCGATGGTTCGATCGACATTTTGCGGTCGCCGTCGGTGAATTCGACCTTTTCGAGAATTTTTAAATAATGTCGCGGCAGATGTTGTTCGACGATTCCGGCGTTTTCGATGAGTTCGATAAAATTTTCGCTCGATCCGTCCATGATCGGGATTTCGATATTGTCGAGCAAAATAAAGCAATTATCCACGCCCGCGCCGCGCAGAGCGGAAAGCAGATGTTCGCAGGTCGAAAGCACGACACCTTTCCGCAAAAGCGTCGTTGCGTAACTGCAATGCGAAATATATTCGACCGACGCTGGAATCTCGAAATAATCGAGATCGGTGCGGACGAAAATATAACCCGTATTTTCCGGCGCGGGACGCAGTTCTAAATTTACCTCAACGCCCGTGTGCAAGCCGATTCCGCCGACCGTGATTGATTGTTTCAATGTTCTTTGCAAAGCCATTTCAGAAAATGTTTAGCAATGCTCGTGCCGTCGTGAAAATGTTTGAAAACGGCGTAAATTCAGCCGTTTGAAAGTCTAGAATTTGTAAATTGTCGTTTTCTCGCCGCAGTTTGTTGTAAAAAATCGAAAAAATCTTCGTAACCTTTGTCACCTTTTTCTGACATTTCGAGCGA
>DAITPE010000292.1:0-7320 GCA_036833775.1 Pyrinomonadaceae bacterium
GCATCGTTCAGCGCGAGGTGCAGGCTCACGATATCAGACTGCGCCAGCAGTTCGTCGATTGCCACGACCGGCACGCCGACGCCCGAAACGGGAACGATCGCCAAATTCCGCAAGACCGTGAAAGGAAAGATCAACGAAATTTTAGGAAAAAAAGAAGAAAACATCGATCCGCGCACGCTTTCCGAAGCCGATCTGAAAAAAACTCTGGAATCGGAAGCCGACAGAATCGCGTCGAATCTGGAAGTCGTTCCGGCGAAAAAATCGCGCGTTATCAAGGTCACATACAAAGACATCGATCCGGTTCGCGCAAAATTGGTGCTTGAAAATATCTACAAAAAATATGCCGAACTGCACGTTTCACTCGCCGAAAAACCGCAGGTCGCCGAAGTTTTCAACAAACAAACCGAAGATTACAATGCGAAACTGAACACCGCGACCGAAGCGATCAAAAACTTTGATTCGCGAAACGGCATCAGCGGTTCGGAGATCAAAGTTCAGCGCGAAATGCTTTTGAAACAATATTACGACGTGCAGGCGCAGCTTAATCAAACGCGCACCGAAATCACCGAACTCAATCAAAAGATCAACGCTTTTCAAAAACAGATCAACGAACAACCCGAACAAATTCAGACGGGTTCGGTCACGAAATACGTCGGCGCGGTCGATCAGATGAAAAGCGAGCTGATGAAATTGCAGCAGGAACGAACGCAGTTGATGCAGAAATACAAGCCCGAAAGCCGTTTCGTCAAAGACATCAACGAACGCATCGAGCAAGTTCAAAAGAGTTTGGATGCGGAACAAAAAGCTCCGCCGCAGGAAAAATCCTACGCTGTCAACGATTTGAAACGCAGACTCATCAGCGATCTCTACAACGCGAAATCTTCGCTTCCGGCATTGCAGCAGCGCGAATCGAATCTTGCCGCGACGATGGACAAATATCGTTCGGACATCGAATCGATGAATTTAAAAAGTATCGAACGCGAAAAACTCGAAAGAAACGCGCAGATGAATGAAGAAGCTTACGTTCTGTATCAGAAAAAAGCGCGCGAAAGCGAGATCGGACAAACTTTGCAGAAAAATCAATTGCTCAATTTTACGTTGATCGATCCGCCATTTGCAGGAAGCGGTGCGGTCAATCCGAAGCCTTTGCTGAATTTTGCGGCATTAATGGCAGTCGGGCTTTTTGTCGGAATTTTCTGCGCGATCTTGGTCGATAAAGCGTCTGAAAGTTTGGAAAACGACATTATTTTGAACGAACGCGAGCTGACTTCGCGCTACGACATTCCGATCTTAGCGGTCGTGCCTGAGATCAAACTCGTCGAAGAACCGCAGGTAAAACCGACTTTGAAACTAAAGTCTTTCAACCGCTTATTAAAACGCGCAAATTAACTGGAAATCGTTGCTGATTAGAGCTTTAACCGAAATATAAAATAAATAAAACGATGAACAGCTTAAAACTGAAAATTCGGGAAACTCTCGTCTTTTTTTACAGAATTCTTGACGTTCTGGCACTTTGTTTGGCATTGTGGACGGCGTTTATTTACGGTTCGCCGCAAGGCGCGGAATATGTCGTCAATGCGTTTCTTGAGCCGAAATTGGAAAGCTCTTTATTTTTCATCGGCGTTTTGCTGAGCTGGAGTCTCGCGCTTTCGTCGATGTGGCTTTATCAATCGAAAAGATTGGCGACATGGAAGGACGAAATGCTCGACGCGGTAAAAGCGGTCGGATTTTGCACATTGATCTTGGCGGCGATGGTTTTGATCGCGGAATGGTCGATCGTGCCGAAAAGATTTTTGGCGATCTTCGCGGGGATTTCGTTTGTTCTTTTCGCTTTGATTCGCATTTACAAACGCGTGTTTCTGCATCAGCTTCGTTTACACGGCAGAAATTTGCGTTCGGTCATCGTGGTCGGCGCAGGCAAACGCGGACAGCAAATTGCGAATCTTTTAAGAGAAAAATCCGAATTCGGCTACAACTTTATCGGCTTTGTTGACGATCTGAAAACCGAAAATCATCTCGGTAAGATCGACAATATTTCGGATATTTTAGTAAAAAACGTCGTTGACGAAATCATCATCTGTTTGCCGATCAAAACCTTTTACGACAAGATGGAAAAAATCGCGAAAGCCGCCGAATTGCAAGGAATTACGGTTCGCGTTTCGTCCGATCTTTTCAATCTTCGCTTGGCGCGCGCCGTTCCCGGACAGATCAGCGAAACGCCGATCTTGTCGCTTTACACCGGACCACTTTTGAGCGGAAAAAGAATGCAGTTGAAATCGATCTTCGATTTTGTCGTTGCATCCGTTTTGGTCGTTTTGTTTGCGCCTTTGATGCTCGTGATCGCGGCTTTGATTCGTCTGACGTCGAAAGGTCCGGCGATGTTTATGCAGGAACGCATCGGTTTGAATAAACGCCCTTTCAAAATGTATAAATTCCGCACGATGGTGACGGATGCCGAAGCTTTACAGGCAAATCTCGAATCGCAAAACGAAGCCGGCGGACCTGTTTTCAAAATCAAAAATGATCCGCGTGTGACGAAGATCGGCAAGTTTTTACGCAAAACGAGTCTTGACGAATTGCCGCAGCTTTTCAATGTTTTGCTCGGCGATCTTTCGCTCGTCGGACCGCGTCCGTTGCCTTTACGCGACGTGCAAAAGTTTGATGAATATTGGTTTAACCGCCGTTTCAGCATCAAACCCGGCATCACCTGCATCTGGCAAATTTCGGGCAGAAGCGAGACGAGTTTCGACAAATGGATCATGCAAGACCTCGAATACATCGATAAATGGTCGCTTGCGCTCGATATGAAAATCCTTTTAAAAACACCGAAAGCCGTCATCGCGGGAACGGGAGCAATGTAGAAAATGTGAACGCGGATTTGGCGAATTGGACGGATTAAAAAGATAGATTTTATAAATAAATCCGTGAAAATCTGCCAAATCCGCGTTCCAAGTTCTTTCTTAAAATGAACGCCAAACATTCCGAAATATTTTTCAAGCAAATGCTCAAGTCGCCAATAATTTTAGCGGCTTGTCTTTGCATTTTGGCGTGTGCGGTCGGCATCGGCGTCGCAACTGTCGGCTCGAATTCGCAAGCGGCTTTGATTGGTGTCAGCGCAGGAATTTTAGCGGTTTTCGGTGTAATTTTCATTTTAGTTTACGATCTGCCGTTGGTTTTTTTGACGCGAATCGCTTTCATCGCTTCGCTTTTTTTCAAAGCGGACGTGACGATCCTAAAAATTGACGAACTGGAAGACCCGTCAGGCTTGAATATTTCGTTGACTTTTATTTGCGCCGCCGTTCTTTTTCTAAGCGATTTTTACAACCGCGACGAAACGGAAAATAAAAAAAATTTTCCGCTTTTATTTTCGATAACTTTAACTGCTTTAACAATTTGCGCCGCGATTGCCGCATTTTACGGAACGAACGGAAAACTCGGCTGGTTTAATTTTTTGTCGTATCTTTCGTCCGTTTTCGTCTGTTATATCGTCGCATCTCATTTCGGCAAACGCGAAAGAGTTAAGGAATTGGTTTTGGGAATCGCTTGCGGTGTTGCCTTTACAGGATTGACGGCGATTTCGCAGTTTTTAGTTAGTTTTCCGAAACTTCCTTTTCTCGGAACGGGAACCGAAGAAGAACTTTTATGGACGCAAGCCGAACTTTTTTCGCGTGTTTCGGCATTTTTGCGGACGCCGACCGAAATGGGTTGGGTGATTTCCGCACTTTTGCCGATCTTAGTTGCACCGCTCATCGGAAACGCGAAAGGTTTTACAAAAAATCATCGTTTGATCTTAGCTTTTTCGGCAATTTTAGGTGTGGCGGCGATCATTCTTTCGCTCGCACGCGGAAGCTGGATTGCGCTTGTTGCAGGAACTGCAATTATAATTTTTTGCGCGTGGAAAAATTTTGAAACGCACGAAAGAAACAAATATTTTGCGGCTGTCGGCGGTTTGATTTTACTTTCGGCAATCGCACTTGCGCCTTTCGGCGGCAGAATTTACGAGCGTTTGACGACCGACGACGGCGAATCTGCCGCGATTCGCCTTCCGCTGATGCAAGTTGCAACGAACATTATCGAAGCCAATCCGCTCGTCGGCGTCGGTTTGAGCGGCTATCGAACCGCGATGTATCGCTACGACGACACGAAGGAACACGTCACGCAAATTTTTCCCGGCACGGTTCATAATTCGTTCGCGCACATCACGGCGGAAATCGGAATTCCGGGCGGAATTTTCTTCGGAATTTTGCTTTTAATTGCAGTTTTTGAATGTTGGATAACGATGTCGAGCCGCGATAAATTATTGTTTGCACTAGCTTTGGGTGCATTCGCCGCGATCGTTGCTTACACGATTTCAGCGATCAAAGAACCCGGCGGTTTAGGTTCGACTCGTCCGCCGGTGCGAACTTGTTTTTTACTTTTAGGTTTCGTTATGGCGTTGAGCAATTGCCGCCGAAATTCGATTTCAAATTCCAAATTTCAAATTCCAGATTAATGTCAACAGAATCCGAAATCCAAAATCCGAAATCCAAAATCATCCAAAATGTTTTATGGATGGCTTGGTCGGGCGCGGTCAGCATTGCCAACAGCGTCGCGGTTTGGGTTTTTATGGCGCGGTTGAGAGAACCTGAAGAAATCGGCAGATTTACGGTCGTGATGAGCCTTTATATGCTGTTTTTCACGATCTGTTCGCTCGGACTTTCGCCTTTTATCGTCAACGAAATTTCGCGCCGAATCGGTGAAAACGAAAAAAACGAAGTCGAAAGATTTATCGGCACGACGACAATTTCGCTTTTTGTTTGGGGAATTTTCTGCGCCGTTCTGATGACGATTTCGGGAATTATTTTTAGTCCGTCAAACGAAGTGCGGATTTCGACATTTGTTTTATCGTTTGCGATGATCCCGACAGGCGCGATAACTTGCGCCGAATCTGTTTCGATTTCGTTCGGCAGAGCGCGGCTAATCGCCATCGTAAACACTCTCGAAAATCTATTGCGGACAATTATTCCGGTTGCTTTAATCTTTTACGGTTTCAGCTTGCCGATGATCTGCGCGGCGTTCGTTTTGGTTCGTTTCGTTTCGCTCGCGGTTTATTTTTTCGCAAACTTAAATTTTTCAAAATTAACGATTTTCGACCGCGAAGTTTTTCAAAAACTGTTAAAAGCCGCGCCGACTTTTGCGGGAATTACGATTCTTGCTTCATTAAATTGGCAGATCGTAACGATGCTTTTAGGACGTTTCAGCACCGAAACCGAATCGGCAAAATACGGCGTTGCGTCGCGTTTTCTGATTCCAGTGATGATCTTGATGGCTGGTTACGCGGGCGTAATTCAGCCGCTTCTGGCAAATAAAGAAAACGACAAACTCGGCGCATTTTTGTCGAAAATCATCAAAAATTTACTGCTTTTAGCCACTTTCGCTTCGCTGCTTGCGCCTTTCTTTTCCGAATTCGTTTTGAAAATTTTGTTCGGTGAAAATTACGCGCAAAGCGCGCCGAGCCTGAATATTTTGGCTTTGACGGTCGTACCGTTTTGCGCCGTGATGATCGTCGGGCGCGGACTTGTTGCGACAAATTCCCAGCATATCGACTTGATCGCAAACGCGGTCGGTGTTACGGTTTGCGCGTTTGTCGGAATGATTTTGATTCCGAAATACGGCGCAGTCGGCGCGGCAACGACGCAGTTTTTGTCGTTGATCGCGATGGCGTTGGTCGAGATCGGTTATCTTTCGCGTAAAATTTTAGACTTCAAAGTTTGGCGAACTGCCGCATTTTCTTTCACTTGTTTGCTATTTGTTTGCGTTTTTATCTGGAAATAATTTACCTTTCGCGCTTTATTTCAAACATAGGCAATAATAAAAATGGACACGGAAAGAACGCTCGGAAAGGTTGGGATTTCGACGAAATCCCTTGCAATCTCAAAGGCAAAATCACCGAAAATTTTAATGGTCGGAATGAGTTTGACAAAAACTCGCGGCGGAATTTCGACGTTGATCGGCGAGATTTTGAATTCCGATCTGAAAAACGATTTTGCGATCGAATACATCGAATCGCAAGCCGAAGATTACAAGCGTTTTGATAAATTAATTTTTGCAATCAAAGCAGTTTTCGGTTTTCTTAAAAAAATCGTCACGAAAAATCCGTCGCTCGTTTACGTTCATATCGGCAGTAATGCAAGTCTTTACCGCGAGCCGTTTTTTATTGTTTTAGCCAAATTTTTCGGCAAAAAAACGGTCGCGCATTTTCACGCCGGCGACGTTGACGAATATCTCGAAAAGCAGAGCAATTTAGGGCGAAAATTCATTTCTTGGGCAATCGGTTTGAGCGATAAATTGATCGCGGTTTCAAAAGATTCGGCAAATAAATTGCGAAAACTTGCGCCGAAAAATGAATTAGAAATTATCGTAAACGCGATCGACACAAAGCCTTTCGCGTTTTCAGCCAAGCGTTTGGCGCAAAGAGACGGCATTGTCAGGCTTCTTTTCGTCGGCGCGATGGGAAAGCTGAAAGGTGAAACTGATTTGGCTGATGCAATAAAGATTCTTTCTGAAAAATATACGAACTTCCGCGTTTCGTTTTTAGGTTTCGGCAGTGAAAATTTACAAAATTACTGTAAAAAATTACAAATAGAAAATTTTATCGAATTTGTCGGCGCGGTTTCTTTGAATGAAAGATTAGCGTTTTTCGAAAACGCGGATATTTTTGTGCTTCCGACTTATGCCGAAGCGATGCCGATGTCCGTAATTGAAGCAATGGCAGCAGGTTTGCCGATCGTTTCGACGACTGTTGGCGGAATTCCTGAACTCGTTTCTGAGGCGGAAGAAGGTTTTTTGATCGATCCTGCAAACGCCGAAAAACTTGCCGAAAAACTTTCGATTTTGATCGAAAACCAAGATTTGCGCGTAAAAATGGGCAAAAAAGCGCAAGAAAAAGTTGGAAAAGAATTGGATTTTGACGTTTATACAGAAAAACTGAAAGCAAGTTTATTTGAATTGGTGAAAAGAAATTAAGCCTTTCTTGAAATGTCGGTTTTCCGAAAGGCTTTTGAAAAATATATGTTTTCCCCCAAATTATTGGTTAGAAGAAGCATCAAATCTGCCGCCGCGCTGGCGCAGATTTTTCGCACGCCTTCGCAAAATTCGGTCACGATCATCGGTTATCATCGAGTGGTCGCAGACCTTGAAAAAGCGGAAGAAAATTCGATCTACGGGTTGGTCGTATCAAAAGAAACTTTTCGTGAACATTGCCGCATTTTGAAAGAAAATTTCGATGTGGTAAGTCTTGAAGAAGCGGCGGAATTTCTCGAAAACGGCAAGTTTTCATAT
>DAITPE010000293.1:0-7305 GCA_036833775.1 Pyrinomonadaceae bacterium
GAAATGGATTGTCGAAAGAGCGAGATATTTACCGATTGTCAGCGTTTTCGGAATGCTTGCGGGTGCGATTGCCGCGCTTTTTCTCGGTGTGGTCAAAGTTTTTGAATTATTTAAAACTGTCATCGGCAATTTTCACCAAACCGAACCGTCGCTTTTTGTCTTATTTGAAACGTTGGACTGCTTTCTCGTGGCGACGGCTTTGATCGTCGTCGCGGTCAGCCTTTACGAACTTTTTATCAGCGGACTCGAAGTTCCCGACTGGATGCTCGTTAAGGATTTGACGGAACTCAAAGCAAAGTTTACATTCGTGATTATTCCCGTGATGGCGGTCAAATTCGTGCAGAAGATTTTGAAATACGAAGATGCCGTAGATACGCTTTATTACGGAGCCGCGATCGCGCTTGTTGCCGCTGCTTTGACGGCTTTCAATTTGGTCAGCATCAAGGAAAAAGAAGCGAAAAAGATCGAAAAAGAATTGGAAGACGAAAGCGAAACACGCGCCGAAGATTTGAAAAAATAAAAATAGCAGAAGCCCGCGCATCAGCAAGGGCGAAAAAATTTATGAGGAGTTAAAATTATGGAATTTTCTAACGGATACAACGAAATGGGCAATCAAAACCCTTTGAATAATTTGGTTCCCGACCGCGCCGAACTCGAATGCGAAGAGCTTTTCGCGCAAGCCGATCGGCTTTTGAACGACGGCGTAATTATGGAAGCGGTCGAAAAATTGTCGCAGATTTTGAAACGAAATCCGCGTTTCGGCAAGGCTTACAATCATCTCGGCTGGGTTTACGAAACGAAGTATAAAAACTCTGCGCGCGCCGAAGAATATTACAAAGCCGCGATCCAATACGCGCCGCATTATAACGCCGCTTATTTGAATTACAGCTATTTTCTCTCGAATCTCGGACGTTTCGACGATCTGAAAACGCATCTCGACCGCGTTTCGCAGATTCCGGGCATTGCCAAAGACACGATCGCCAATGAATACGCGATAATGTATGAAATGCAGGGAAATCTGAGCCAAGCGATGGATTATTACCAAAAAGCCGCGCTCGTCACGCTCGACGGCGGCAAGCTCGACAAATACAAAGAAGGCATCGAACGATGCAAGAAAAAATTGGATATTCTGAATCCGTCGAGTAATTTTTAAGTTGGTTCGTTGTCAGTTGTTCGTAGTTCGTTGTTTGCGTGTATTTTGCAACGAACGACGAACAACTAACGACTGACAAATATTTGTATGCAAACAAACTTTATCAGCGTGCCTTTCAAAGCGGAAAGCGGTATGTCGCAGATCGACGGGATGGGCAAATTTTCGCCCGCCGGAGTCGTTTTGGAGTTTGAATCGAAGCTTTTCGGACTCATCAAAAACGGCGTTCAGGAAGCGCGCATTCCGGTCGCCGACATTCTCGACATCAAATTCCGCAAAGGCATTCTCAAAGTCGGCACAAAGATCGAAATTCGCCTAAAAAGTTTTACTCAATTGAGCGAACTTCCCAACAAAGACGGCAAACTTATCCTAAAAATCCGCCGCGACGATTTCGACCGCGCCAAAGAAGCCGTCGAAAAAATCCAAAAAGCCCAATTGCAGGAACAATCCGAACTCACACCGACACACACACCCGTCAGCCGTCTTTTCGACGAAAGCGAAGACGAAACGAAGAAATTAGATGACTAATGATGGACGATTTTTTTGAATGGAATCCCGAAAAAGCCGAAGCTAATTTGAAAAAACACGGCGTTTCATTTGAAGAAGCCGCAAGCGTTTTTTATGATCCGCTTTCGTTGACGATTCCCGACATCATACATTCCGACGAAGAAAATCGTTTTATTATCATCGGACTGTCGGATAATCAACAACAATTAGTTGTCGCTCATACCGATAGAGGTGATAAAATCAGAATCATCAGCGCAAGATTAGCAACGCCGCGAGAGAAAAGAATTTATGAACGAGAAAACGAATAACGAAACGGAAATGCTTGAAGAATATGATTTCACGGGCGGAGTTCGCGGAAAATATGTCGAACGACTTTCAGGACGTAAAAATGTAATTACGCTCGAACCCGATGTTGCCGAAGTCTTTACCGATTCCGAATCGGTAAATCAGGCTTTACGCGCACTATTACCGATCATTCAAAAGCAGGCAGAAAAAGTTCAGCAGCAATAATTCAAAAAGTTTATGATATGAAACTAAAGTTTTTCCTCAAAATTTTTGCATCAACTCTCTTTCTGATACTTCTCTCAAGCTGTGCAAAAATACCGATCGAACAAACCGTTATCGTTGTAAAAGTTCCGCCGTTTTACGATAAAAAATACTCACAGTATGGAAATTTTCTGCGTTTTCAAGATTTTTTGTTTCCGCCGAAAGGCATTTCCAAAGATAAAATTCATTATCCCGACAGCAGCGATAACACGGGATTGCCGAATGATGACAGTCTTCTTTATGTTTTGGTAGAGGCAAACGGGAAAGTCAAAATAAACAACGAACCTCAAGGAAATGTTTCCGACACTCAAAAATTGACGGAAAGATTAAAAGGTGTTTTTGAAGACAGAGAAAAGTATGGAGTATTTGAACCGCACAGTGAGAAAATTGTTAAAGCAATCGGCATCAAAACCCATAATTCGGTAAAATACGGCGATTTCTTCAAGGTCGTCGAAGCCGTTAAACAAAGCGGCGCAGAGCCGATAGTTTTGCTGTTCGATGATGACGCAAGACCGAAAACAATAATTTCGACCGACGACTTGGGCAAAAGCAACAAATAACTTTTTCGGCTCATCTTTTCGGCTGAGGAGAAATTTTATGAATCGAAACTTTTTGAAGCTTGCGCTTGTGACGCTTGTTTTATTACTTGGATTTGCGGGATTTTTATTTACGCGCACGACCGAAATGCAGACGGCGAAACCTGCCGTTACGCCTGAAAAAAAGATTGAAGGCATTGCGGAGATTGCGGGTTATCAAAATTGGACGAAGGTTAATGAAAAGCCCGATTTGATGGTTTCAAAGGTTGCGATAATGTGCGCGATGCCGTCGAAGGAAATGATCGCAAAAGATGCGACGAATCCGCATAACAATAAATATATCGATGTTTTCGTCAACGATCTCGGCAAAACTCAAATGCTCACGAAAAAGAATCCGAAATTTCCCGTCGGAACCGTCATCGTCAAAGAAAAACTCACCAAACCCGACAGCAAAACGCCCGAACTTTTGACGATTATGATCAAACGCGAAAAAGGCTTTAACGCGGAAGTCGGCGATTGGGAATTTTTGACCGCCAATGGCAGCGCGACCGAGATCACCGCCAAAGGCAAGCTCGAAACCTGCCAAGCCTGCCATCTCGACTACAAATCGACCGATTACGTCACGCGAACTTATCTGCCATACGCGCTCAGACAGAAACTGAAATAAACACTTTAAAAAGAAACACAGGAGGAAACTAGGGCGGCAAGGGAGCGTGTAAACAGTTCAACACTAAACACGCTCCCTTGCCGCCCTAGTTTCCTCCTTCGTTATTCATCTTTACGAGGATAACTACTAAATTTACACACTTAAGTGCCTAAATTTGGACAGTTAAGTGTGTAAATTTAGACGGTTATATACCTAAATTTAGACAGTTAGATGTGCAAAATTGGACAGTTAGATGTGCAAAATTGGACAGTTATATGCTTAAATTTGGACAATAAAGTGTGCAAGTTTACACATTTAAGTGTGCAAATTTGAATGGTAAACTGTGTAAATTTAGACACTTCACCGTCTAATTTTTAGTTTGTTTATCGGTATTTCGGTTGGTTTTACTTGTTCGATTGAAAAACTGCTGCATTTCGTCAGCCTTTTGATCGTATCCGCTTTCGCCGGAAGCAATTTTATATTGTGTGTAGGCATAATCCGTTAAGGTGTCGCGGTAATTATCGTAATCATGCAGTATTTTCGTGCTTTCGAGACTATACACAAGAGCAGCTATCCGCAGTAAAAAAGATTCGATAAAACCGCGCATTTTGTAATCGCGGTTGAATTCCTCCCAATCTACATCGGGCGAACTTATCGAAGGAATGCTTTGACGATATTGGTAAGCCTTGTCGATCAGAAGTTTGTTTTTTTCCTTGACCGAACCGTAATGACTTCTTTCTTTACGGCTCAAAACGGCTAATTTCCCGCGCAAAATATTTTCGATCTGCGTGATGTGATAGATCAATTGTTCGATTTCTTCTTTAGTCAAGAAGAATTTGACTAAGTTTTTCATAAATTTTCCCTCGTTCTTAAAAAGATTTGCCGAAAATATAACCTAAAACGGACTTAAATGTCCATATTTTTCGGAAAATTCGGCTAGAATAAGTTCAGAGTCCCGCCTTCAGGCGGCTGATGTTTAGTGCAAAGCCGTCTAAAAACGGACTCTGAACTTAGAGATTCATTAAAACATTGGACGAACTCGGAAATTTAATCAGCGAAAATAAATCGAACGAAACGGCGGTCGGCTCGACGCTTTTGATCGGCGTTGCTTGTTTCGGTTTGGCGGTTGCGATGATCGTGTTTTTTATCGGCGAAAAGGAAATTTCGTTTAACAAAATCCTTTTCGGCGCGTGCGGAATCTTTGCAGTTATCGGCGGTATCGGCTGTCTGCAATCGGTCAAGCGAAACCTCGGCGGAAGCGTCGCGCTGTATGAAAACGGCATCGTCGCCGAAAAAGGCGGAAAGCGGCACACGGCGCGTTGGGAAGAAATCGCGATGCTGTATGAAAGCGTCGAAAAGATTTATATGAAAGGCGTTTACGTTTACGACCGCTATCTTTACACAATCAAAAAAACGGACGGCGAAGAATTTGCGCTGAGCAATATGATCGAAAACATCGCCGAGATCGGGCAAGTTTTGAAACGCAAAACGCTCGAAAATCTTTATTTAAACGCGAAAAAAGAGATCGAAAACGGCGGCAAAGTGATTTTCGATTCGCTGTTTGTCGATAAAGAAGGTTTGAGCGGAATCACTTGGGCAAATCTGGCAAACGTAACGGTCAAAGACGATCTGCTCGAAGTAAAAGACAAAGCAGGAAAGGTTGTCGTTCAAGGTTCTTACGGCGCAACGCCGAACGCTCATTTATTTATAAAATTATTGAAAGAAAATATTTCAAACTAAAAAGTTTTTTAACAAATTCGTAATTCATAATTCTTAATTGGTAATTAACTCGGAGTAAATAACGGAAAGGTTTCATCCGAGCTAATTATGAATTACGAATTACGAATTATGAATTACGGAAAACAATTCTAAATTCTAAATTCTTCATTATAAATTATCATCCGAATAAAAAACGGTTGTTTAATCGGATGTTAATTCAGAATTTAAAATGTAGAATTTAGAATTGTTTTTTTCGCAGATAAATAAAGTTCGGTTTATCTATTTTTGAAACTCGGATTTTGCTATCATCGAAAAATAATTTTATCAAACAGCGGTCAAATCTATGAAAATACTCTTGAAAAGTCCCCGTCGAAAGTTTGTCTTTCTGCCCGTTTTATTGATCTTTTTCGCGCTCTCCGCTTTGGCGCAATCGAAAAATATCACGCTTTCGCTTGATGCTTCGGACGCACCGAAAAACATTTTTCGTGTGAAAGAAACGATGCCCGCAACGGCGGGAAATTTCGCGCTTTTTTATCCGAAATGGATTCCGGGCGAACATTCGCCGACCGGACCGCTCAACGATCTCGTCAATCTATACATCACGGCAGACGGAAAACCGCTCGAATGGCGGCGCGACGACGTTGAAATGTTCGCGTTTCTTTTTCAAGTTCCCGAAGGCGCAAAAGAATTAAATGTTTCTTTCGATTACGTTTGCGAACCCGGCACGGTTGCCACGCCGAATCTGGCGCGGATCAAATGGAATCGTTTGATCTTGTATCCGCGCGGCGCAAACAGCGACGACGTGACGGTTAAAGCTTCGATGAAATTGCCTGCCGATTGGAAGTTTGCGACTGCCTTAACGACCGAAAAAGAAACGAAAAACGCGGTCGATTTCAAAGCCGTAAACTTGACTACTTTTGTCGATTCGCCCGCGATCATCGGCAAATATTTTGCAAAAATTTCGCTTTCGCCGATCGTCGAAATGGATATTGCCGCCGAATCTGCCGAAGCCTTAAAATACAAACCCGAAACGCTTGCAGGCTGGAAAAATCTGGTAATACAGGCAAACGCCACGTTCGGTGCCTGGCATTATAATTCGTATAAATTTTTGCTGACCTTGAGCGACAAAGGCGGCGACGAAGGTTTGGAACATCACGAATCGAGCGAAGACGGAACGGGTGAAAAAGCCTTGAGCGAAGAGCTTTTATTACTCGATCTCGGCGATCTGCTCGGTCACGAATACACGCATTCCTGGAACGGAAAATACCGCCGTCCCGATAAACTCACAACGCCCGATTTCGAACAGCCGATGCACGGCGAACTGCTCTGGGTTTACGAAGGTTTGACGCAATATCTGGGCAGAGTTCTGCCGACGCGAAGCGGACTTTGGACGGAAGAAATGTTTCGTGAAGCCGTTGCCGAAACCGCCGCGCAGATGGATTTTCAGACGGGCAGACGCTGGCGACCGCTCGTCGATACGGCGCGCGCGGTGCAGTTTACATATTCGAGTCCGCGCACGTGGCGCAACGAACGCCGCCGTGTTGATTATTACGACGAAGGTTCTTTAATTTGGATGGAAGCCGACGTTTTGATTCGCGAAAAAAGCGGCGGAAAACTTTCGCTCGATGACTTTTTGCGAAAATTTCACGGCGGACAAACGGGTGCGCCGATGGTCAAAACTTACGATCTTGAAGAAGTCGTAAAAACGCTCAACGAAGTTTACCCGTATGATTGGCGCACGTTTTTTATCGAAAGAGTTTACAAAATTCAAAACCGCGCACCGCTCGGCGGAATTACGAACGGCGGTTGGAAATTGATTTACAACGACACGCCGAACAAACAAGGCGAAGTTGACGCGGCGCGTGGAAACAACGTGAATATGATGTATTCGCTCGGCATCATCGTTGACGAAGAAGGAACGGTTTTGGACATCAATCCCGATCTTCCTGCCGCCAAAGCCGGAATCGCGCCGAATATGACCATCAAAAAGGTCAACGGCGCAGACTTTACGACCGAAAACATCCGCGAAGCCGTTGCCGCAACAAAAACAGTTTCCGCGCCGATCAAGCTTGAAGTCGAAAACGGAAGCGTCAGCAGTATTTTGACAATAAATTACAGCGGCGGCGAAAAATTTCCGCATCTCGTCCGCGACACAACGAAACCCGATTATCTTTCGGGAATCACAAAACCGCTTTCAGGAG
>DAITPE010000294.1:0-7291 GCA_036833775.1 Pyrinomonadaceae bacterium
TTTTAGAAGAACGCTCGAAACTGCTCGATCAAAACGAAACAGCGGTTCTGGGTTACGGAAATGCGCTTTTTCTCGATGCGGACGACAATATTTTTGAAAGTTCGGCGGAATGGTGGAATTTTCCGACCGATGTGCGCGAAATGCTGCGGCTCGGAATTGCGCCGATCAGTTCGACGGTTTTTTATCGGCGAAAATTTCTGGAAAATTATAGTTGGAACGAAAAATCTCGGCTCGAAGATTACGAATTTTACATAAAATTGAGCGACGAAGGCGAATTTCTTTTCGATAAACAAGTGCTTTCCGTCTGGCGGCATCACGGCTGGAATGTCAGCGGCGATATGAAATTGATGCTCGCGGAAGTTCTCGCGGCGCAAAACAGAAACAAGGAAAAACTCGCGCTCGACGAATCGAACATTGAAGAAATTCAGCGTAAAGTAAAATTTCGATACGCCGGAGATTTTCTACATAAAGGCTTGAAAAAAGAAGCTTTAAAGCTCGCCAAAGAAAGCTGGCAAAGCGCGGATTCGATCAAACAAATTCTAAAATTCTCGGCGCGAATGTTTGTCCCGATGAGCGTCATAAATTATCGCCGCAAACTTTGGCGCGAAAAAATGCAGAAGAAATATTCGGTTGACTAAAATTTCTTCACGGAAAATTTCTCTAAAAATTCTTTGTTTATCGCTTTTCCGCATTCGGCGATGTTGGAAAAGCCTGCAGATTTTCCTTCGATAATGATCTGTTCGGAAATCGGCGCGGAATTTCTCTTTCTCAAAAAATCGTAAATTGTTGAGCCGTAAATTTTTTTGCGAATGTTGTCTTTCAATTTCGTGCGCCAATGCAGAAGGTCGTTTTTTAAGATTTTTTTAGTTTCATCGGTTTGAAGCGCAATCAATTTTTCCAATTCTTTTTTATCTTGCGCGACGTTCGCGCCTTCCAATTCGCGGTGCTGAATAATCGCCGCCGCCGTTTTTATATAATTCGTAAAATCTATTTCGATAAAATCGAGTTTCGCGCCGAGTTCGTCTTTTGCAAGCAAAAGCGCGTCAGCGACTAAGTTGAACGGACTCAATAATTTCAGCGGAGATTTTTTGATGCGCGAAATTAAAACTTTGTCTTTTTCCGAAACGCTTTCGACCGAATTTTTGCCGACCGAGATCGACGCGCTGACGGGCGAAAAACCGTGCAGCGACAAAGGCGAATCGAGAAAATAATAATTATCCGTCAAATTCAATGTCAAAATTGCAAGAAAATAATCGTTCGATAAAACGTCGGGAAACACTTTTCCGCGTCGCTTTTTGATAGTTTCAAAAAGTCTTTGATTGTAAGCCGTATTGATTAATTGCGGCGATTGAAAACCTTTAGTTTCTGCATTTAAAGTTAAACCGACGTGCGCGTAAATATTTTTTATTGCGTCTTTCGCATCGTAAATTGAAAGCTTATTATCAAACGGAAAAGTCAGCATCGAATCGGCTTTGACCTTTAATCCGTATCTTTCGTCGGTCGCCGCGTAATAATAATCGCCCATTCGGCAAGTGACGATTTCGGCTTTGTGTTCGTCGATGATTTTCGCCAGCGATTCAAGATAAATGTGACTGTAAGCGTCGTCGTCGCCGAGATATGTAAAATATTTTCCGCTTGCTTTTTCGGTCGCAAATTCAAAATGTTCGTCGAGTGAAAGTGATTCGTTTGGTTTAAAGTATTTGATACGCGAATCTTTAAAACTCAAAATTATTTCTTCGGTCTTGTCGCTCGAACAATTGTTTGAAACGATCAATTCAAAATCCGTAAAAGTTTGATTCAAAACAGTTTGAATCGCCGACGGAAGATATTCGGCGCGATTGCGTGTCGGTAAGATTATGGAAAAAAATGGTGGATTCACTTTTATAAATCTAATTGAAATCTCAAGTGCAAAGCAAATTTGAAAATATTCATTTAAATTGTTGATTGGAAATTTTACGGTTAAAATAAACGCTGAAATTTGCAAAGTGCTGAATGAAAAATTTAAAGGAAAAACTCAAAAAACTACGGCGTATTTTGAAAGAAAACGGCATCGAAGGCGTTAAAACCAAACTTCAAAGCAAATCGCGCCGAAAAAATGAACAAAAACTCTACGAAAAATGGATTCATCGTCACGGCATTTTAACCGATGAAAAAATAAATTTAATCGAAAAGGAAACTGCTGAATTTCAATATAAACCGCTGATCTCGATCGTTTTGCCGGTTTATAATGTGGAAGAAAAATGGCTTCGCAAATGTTTGGATTCGGTAATAAATCAGCTTTACGAAAATTGGGAACTTTGCATTGCCGACGATTTTTCGCCTGCCAAACATATTCGCAAAGTTTTAGAAGAATTTTCCGCCAAAGATTCACGAATTAAAATAGTTTTCCGCACCGAAAACGGACATATTTCCGAAGCATCAAATTCAGCTTTAGAACTTGCAACGGGCGAATTTTGTGCGCTTTTGGATCACGACGACGAACTTTCAAAAGACGCGCTTTTTTATGTCATCAAAGAACTTAACGCTTTTCCCGAAGCCGATTTTATTTACACGGACGAAGATATGATCGACGAAATCGGAAAGCGTTACGAACCGAAATTTAAACCCGATTTCAGCCGCGAGCTTTTTTATTCGGTCAATTATTTAACGCATTTGGCAATTTATCGAACAGAGATTTTAAGAAAAATCGGTGGTTGGCGTAAAGGTTTTGAAGGAAGTCAGGATTACGATCTGGCTTTGCGTGTGATCGAAGAAATTCCCGAAAAAAATATTCGTCACATTTCGCGAATTTTATATCATTGGCGCGCAATTCAAGGTTCGGTCGCGCTTTCGGCAGGCGAAAAACCTTACGCGCACGAACGCGCACGAAAAGCGATTTCGGAACATTTGGAAAGGTCGGGAAAACGCGCAAAAGTCGTCGAAACATTTCGCAATTTTCATCGCGTTCGTTATGAATTGCCGAAAGATTTACCGAAAGTAAGTTTGATTTTTTACAGTGAAAACGATTTTGATTCAGTTCAAGAAAAAATCGAAAGTTTTTTATCTGCAACCGATTACGAAAATATCGAAACGATTTTCACGGAAAACGCCGACGCGGAAAAATTAAACTCCGCAGTCAGTAAAGCGACGGGCGAAGCTGTTTGTTTTGTTGACTTAAACTTAAAACCTGTAAAAAATGATTGGCTGAAAGAATTGCTAAGTTTTGCAATTCAAAACGAAATCGGCGCGGTCGGAACGCGGATTTTGAATCGAAACGAGAAGATTTTACAACACGGTTTTATTGTCGGAACAGAAGAAATTATCAGTTCGGCTTTTAAAGATTTTTCTAAAGACGAAAGCGATACGCTTGCCCGAACAAATCTTGTCGGAAATTTTTCGGCAGTTTCGATCGCGTGTTTTTGCGTCAAGAAAAGTTTGTTTGAAAATGTCGGCGGTTTTGATTTTCAGCATTTTCCGAAACGCTTTTTCGATGCCGACTTTTGTTTAAAATTAGGCGAAAAAGGTTTGCGAATCGTTTTCACGCCTTACGCTGAAATGATGAAAATTGACAATAAAAAACGGCTGAATTTTGAGATCGAAGCCACAGCCGAAGAAAAAAGTTATTTTGTCGAAAAATGGCGAAAAGTCTTTGAAAACGATCCGTTTCACAATCCGAATTTATCGAAAAACGACGGAAGTTTTTCGATAAATAACAAATAGCCGTGAAAAAGCGCAAAAGACGCAAAAAAAATAAATCAAAAAATAATTTTGTGTCTTTTGTGATTTTTCGCGGCTGTTTATTTCTAAACTTTTCTGCCGATCGCAAAAATTTTGACTAACGCCAATCCTGCAATAAATCCGCCGATGTGCGCGGCATACGCGACGCCGCCTTGTTCTGGATTTGAGAAATAACCTTGAATTATTTGAAAAACAATCCAGATTCCGAGCGCGACAAAAGCGGGAACTTCGGTTAAGAAGTTGAAAATGATTGCGCGGACCCGACGTTTCGGAAAAAGCAAAAGATAACCGCCGAGCACGCCAGAAATTGCGCCGGATGCGCCGAGCATCGGAATGATCGAATCGCTGTCCATAAAAACTTGCGCGAAAGCGGCGGCAAAACCGCAGACGATATAAAAAGCCGCGTAACGAATATGTCCGAGCAGATTTTCGATATTGTCGCCGAAGATGAAAAGAAACAGTATATTTCCGAAAATATGCATAAAATCTCCGTGCATAAACATCGAACTCAGGAAATTGAAATAAACCGGAAGCGGCGTGCCGAAATGCTGAATTTTCCCGACATTTCCGAGCGAATCGCGAACGACTTGAACGCCCGTAAGATCAACGCCAGTCGTGATTTCTTTCGGCACGAGCGAAAAAGCGTAAGTAAAAGCTTCGTTTCCGCCCAAACCTTGAAGCAAAACGAAAACGAGAATATTAACGCCAATAAAAATATAATTTACATACGGCGTAATCGTTCTGTCAGAATTGTCGTCACCGATTGGAAACATTTATAAAACCTCCTTCTATTCAACCTAAAACTTCACTCGCTTTGATTTGCAAGTCGGGTTCTGTCTCGGATTGGCAAATATCGTGGCGTAGATAAGTTCGACAACGGCTATAACCTAAATTAGGCTGAGTGCATACTTCAATAATACCTAAATCATTATTAACAAACCAAACTTCGGGATATTTAAACATTCCATAATAACGACTTCTTGCGTTGTCAGCGTAATTGAATTTAGTGTCGGTTAATTCAATCACAAAAAAAGTATCTTCGCTTATAAAAAAGTCATTTTCCGCAGGTTTAATTGATGGTTTACAAACTGCGATAGACGGTTTTACACACTGAATATCATAAAGACGAATTGAAGGAAAAACTTTTATAATTGCCTTATCCTTAAAGGAATTTTCTAAAATTTTTTGCAATTTTTCGGCTTTTGCAAATTCATCGGGAATAAGTTCAAGTCTATGAAAGATTTCACCTTGAATTAGTTCAACGGCGGTCGTTTTTGACAAAATTTTTGCATCACGCAGTTTTTTTAAGTCATCAACTGTGAAAAATAATTTATGTTTTCCTTCCGGTAACTTTGCAAAATTGTTCATAGCTTGTTACTAAAAAAATATTCTGAAATTCGTGTTTCTACACTTTATTTTCAAACATTTTCCGTGTTTTTGAGAAGTTCAAAACCTTCCGAACGCGCGACATAAGTTGCCGCCGTGATGTCGCCGACGACGTTTAAGGTCGTACGGCACATATCGAGAATTCGATCAACGCCTAAAATAATTGCGATCAATGCCGGATCGATGCCGATCATTGCGAGAATTCCGATGATAAACGGAATCGAACCCGACGGAACTCCGGCTGTTCCGATGCCGCCTAAAATCGCCAGATAAACGACCATCAATTGCTGTCCGAGCGAAAGATCGAAACCTGCTAATTGCGCTAAAAATAAAACCGTTACGCCTTCGTAAAGTGCTGTTCCGTTTTGGTTTGCGGTTGCGCCGACAGTTAAAACGAAACTGTTGATTTCCTTTGGAACGCCGAGATTTTTTTCGGAAACTTTCAGCGCGGTCGGCAAAGTTGCGTTTGACGAACTCGTCGAAAACGCTGTCACGATCACGGTGCGGACGCGTTTGAAAAATTCGAGCGGATTGATTTTTGAGAGAAACGCGACTGAAAGCGAATAAACGCCGAAAAAGTGTAATCCCAAACCGAGCAAAACGGTTGCGACAAACCACGCGAGCGATTGCAGAAGCTCCAAACCGAATTGCGCGACGTTGTTAAAGATCAAACAAGCGACGGCATACGGCGCAAATTTCATGATCATATCGATGATTTTCGACGTGATCGAAAAGACCGAATCCATCAGATTTACAAAAGGTTCTGTCGTTTTCGCGGGCAAAAGCGTGATGGCGATTCCGGCGATCAGCGCGAAAAACATAATGTGCAGCATATTCGGACTCGCGCCGGAAATCGAATTGAAAACATTGCTCGGCACGAGCGTTTTGACGACCGACATCAAAGCGGTATCTTCGCCCGCGACGGCTTTTTTGATGTCGCCCGAAAAGCGTTTCGTTTCGCCCGAAAAATCTGCTGCAACTTCGCCTAAAATATCGGTTCGTGAAGACATTTTATCGGCTTCTTTGGCGAAATTATCGGCTTCGGTGGTAAATGCTTTCGAGTTTTTCAAAGACGCTTGCGCTTCGACTGAAAAATCCTTCGATTTTTGTGCAAAATCTTTTGCGGCGGCAGCAAATTTTTTGGCTTCTTCGGGATTTTGCGCGGTTTCGTTCGCAATTTTATCTATTTTAGCCGCGTATTTATCCGCCGTTCCGACAAAACTTTTCGATGCCGCGCCGATGCTGATCGCGCTTTCGATATTCGATTTTGCGCCGCCGCTGAATTTTTCCTTCAGCATCGTCGCCGTTTCGGGGCTGATGCGGTTTCCGGGACGAATCGTGTTTGCCAGACCGAGACCGATCACGACGGAAAGCGCGGAAATTACTAGCGTATAAGCAAAAGATTTCAACCCGATGCGACCGAGTTTGCGAATATCGCCGATTCCCGCAACGCCGACGATCAAAGACGAAAAAACGAGCGGCACGACGATCATCAAAAGAAAACTCAAAAACAACTGTCCGACCGGACGCGTAAAGTTTTCGATGAACCAAACGAGATTTGTCGTATCTTTTATGAATATCTGATTAGCGATCAATCCGCCGATCACGCCGACCAGCAAACCGATCAAAATCTTCGTGTGCAGTGCCATTCCTTTCGGTTTGTCGTGCGTTTCGTCGTCAAGATCGGTATTTAATTCTTCTTCAAATTCGTAATCGTCGCGTTTTTCACTCATCTTAAAATTTTCCTGTTAGTTTTGAATTTTACGTAATTTTTGCTTTAACAAGCCGGATGGTTTGAATAGATTTTGACAATTTGCCTGTTAATGCGCGGTTTTTGAGAGTTTAGCAAATCTTTGCCGTTTTGGGTATGATTGAGAATAATCTATCTCGTTATTATTTTTATTTTTATGAACAGAAATTTTACAAGGGTCGTGTTTTTATTCGCGTTATTTTTCAGTTTTTCGGTTTTTGCATCGGCACAGCAGAAATTTATCGCCAATTTATCGGGACAGCAAGTTGTTCCCGTCAGCAGTTCGCAAGGGAAAGGCGTTTGTGTCTTAACGCTCGATGCGGCGCAAACACAGCTTTCGGCAAATTGCCGCTACGAAAATCTGACCGCTAATGCGGGAGCTGTCGGAATCGGTTTCGGTGCGCCTGTCGGCAGCGTTGGCTCATCGATAGCCGCCAC
>DAITPE010000295.1:0-7257 GCA_036833775.1 Pyrinomonadaceae bacterium
AGACAAAGCATCTTCCCGCCGAGAACATCGATGTTCTCGGCGAGACAAAGGACATTCTCGGCGGGAATGTCCTTTGTCTCGGCGGGAAGTTGAACATTCTCGGCGGGATTTTGCTTGAGAAAACTCATTAAACGTCTGTTTTTCCGCGAAAAACTTTGTGATTTACGCGCACAAAGCGTTTGCGTCGGGCATTTGGCGGTTTGTAAACTGTTGTTTATGGCGAATATTGCGCTCAAATACGGGAAAACCGTCGTTCCTTTTGAATTCGACGAAACGCAGTTTGAAGTTTTGGGAAGATTTTACGAATCCGCGCCGCTTTCCGATGTCGAACTGGGCGAAAGATTCGATGCGCCGATAAATTCAAAAACGCTCGAAGAGATTATTCAACCGAACGAAACCGTTTTGATCGTCGTGCCTGACGCGACGCGCCAAACGGCTTGCGGGCAGATCGTAAATTTGCTCGTCCGCCGTTTAATTGCAAACGGCACGATGCCTTTCGAGATAAATATCATCTTTGCGACCGGCATTCACCGCCGCGTGACCGAAGACGAAAAACGCGAAATCTTAACGCCGTTTATCGTTCAGCGCATCAAAACTTTGGAACACAACGCGAAGGATTGGCTCGCTTTGGCAGGATTAGATTCCGACCGATTCGCCAATTTCGGCGAGATAAATAATTCGCCTGTCGAACTCAACAAAGTCTTGACCGAATACGATCACGTCATCACGGTCGGCGGCGTTTCGTTTCACTATTTCGCAGGTTTTACGGGCGGACGAAAACTGATTTGTCCCGGCTTGGCTTCCGAAAAAACGATTGCGGCAACGCATAAACTCGCTTTCGACTGCGAAACAAAAACTCGCCGTGAAGGTGTCGGAACAGGAAAATTAAAAGGAAATGCCGTCCACGAAGCGTTTGTCGAAGTCGCTTCAAACGTCAAACCGTCGTTTTCTTTTAACGCGATCGTCAACGAAAAAGGCGAAGCGGTCGAAATGTTCTGCGGCGATTGGATCGCGTCGCACGAAAAGGCTTGCGAAGTTTACGCGGAAAATCACACGATCGAAATAAACGAAAAACGCGATGTCGTCGTCGTTTCCTGCGGCGGTTTTCCGCACGACTTAAACCTGATTCAAGCGCACAAAGCCTTAGAAAGCGCGTCGAAAGCCTGCAAAGACGGCGGACAAATAATCTTCCTCGCCGAATGCGCCGACGGTCTGGGCAGAAACGATTTTCTAAAATGGTTCGAGACAAAAAACTCGGCGGATTTGGCTGAAATCTTATGCGAAAATTATGAAGTAAACGGGCAAACGGCGTGGAGTTTATTGCGGAAAAACGAAAATTTCGACGTGCGCGTGATAACTTCGCTGGCAGACGAAGAAACGCGCCGAATGCGTATGAATCCGGCGCGTAGTTTTGATGAAATCGTAATTGATAAAGCGAAGAAAGGCTACATTTTGCCCTTCGGCGCGAAGGTTTTCGTCAAAAATTAACAGGGATTTCAGGATAAATGAGATAAATTCAATTGTCTTAATCCCTGTCTATCCTGTTATCTCTGTTAATTGTTTTTTATTGCGACCCAATCGTTATCTCTGCATCATTCGCGGGTCTTGTTTCGGTGTCAGTTTATATTCCTTCGGCGGTTCTGCACCGAGCAGGTTTTTGACGAAATAATCCCAGCGGCGGCGCATCATATAATAATTCGCGGCAGAATCAGGAACTCCCGGCGTAAGCGCATTACTTGCGTAACCGTGACGCGCGTTCGGGAAAATGATCAGATCGTAATCTTTATTAGCTTTCGTCAAAGCGTCAATCACCAAATAGCTGTTATACGGCGGCACGTTGTCGTCCATTCCGCCGTGCGCGATCAGCAATTTGCCTTTCAAATTCGCGGCATAAACTTGGTTCGCCTGCTTCTCGTAATTATCGCCGACCATCAAGCCGATGTATCTTTCGCCCCAATCGTCTTCGTAATTGCGGTTGTCGTGATTGCCCGATTCGGAAATGCCGACCTTGTAAAAATCGCCGTGATTGAACATCGCATCAGCCGTCGCAAAACCGCCGCCCGAATGTCCCCAAATGCCGACTCTGTTTAAATCGATATACGGATATTTCGCCGCAAGTTCTTTGATTCCCGCGATCTGATCTTCGATCGTGTTGTCCGCCATATTTCCGTAGCAAACGTCGTGGAAGGATTTCGAGCGGTCTGGATTACAAGTTCCGTCGATGATGATGACGATAAATCCGAGTTCAGCCAACGCCTGATGATCCGAGCGCGAAGCCGCGAACGAACGCGAACCCACACCGCCGCCTTGCGGTCCGGGATAAATGTAATTGACGACCGGATATTTTTTCTTCGGATCGAGATTCGTCGGCGTAAACATCAATCCATACAAATCCCATTTTTTATTGCGGTCTTTCACCGTGATCGGCATCGGCGGTCTCCAGCCTGTCGCTTGAAGGCGCGAAACATCGGTTTTTTCGATCGTTAAAACGGCTTTTCCGTTCATATCGCGCAAAACGGTCGTCGGCGGAACATCGGGTTTTGAAAAAGTGTCAACGATATATTTTCCGTCGGGCGAAAACGAAACTTGGTGATTTCCATCGTCGGGCGTTAATAATTTCAGATCGCTGCCGTCGAATTTGACGCTGTAAAAATGCGAGAAATAAGGATCGCGTCCCGCTTCGCGTCCGTTTGCGTTAAAGTAAAGAACGCGGTTTTTCTCGTCAACCTTGACCAAATCAGTCACGACGAAATTTCCTTTCGTGATCGGGTTTTTCATTTCGCCCGAATTGAGGTCATACAAATAAAGATGTCCCCAATCGCTCTTTTCCGAATACCAGATAAATTCGTTTGAAGCAGGCAAATAACGCCAATTTACCGCGCCTTGACCGGATTCATACTGCGTTGCAACGGTTTCTTTGAAAATGTCTTTCACTTCGCCCGTCGCGGCATCGGCAACGCGAAGCTGAGCCGATTTGTGGTCGCGCGGCGTGGAAACAAAAGCGAGTTTGGTCGAATCCGCGCTCCATTCGTTGTCGGTAAATCCGCCGTCGCACGAAATGTCGTCGCACAGCGTCGAACGGTGATCGTCGGGCGACATTTTCAAACGAATCACTTTCGGTGTGTCAACTTCGATGATGACGCGATGAATTTTGGCGATTTCCTTGTCTTGCGGCAACGGATATTTCCATTTTTCCAATTTCGGCGCGCCGACATTTGTCGTCACCAGATACATTTCGCTCACGTTGCGTTGATCTTGCTGGAAAGTCGCAATTTTTTTAGAATCGGGCGACCATTCGACGATCGGACGATCGCTGTGCGTCCAACCCGCGTTGTCGGTCGCGTAGCCGAAATTTTCAACGCCGTCGGTCGTCAACTGCGTTTCTTTTTTGGTTTCAACGTCGCGCACCCACAAATTCCAATCTTTGATGAACGCTTCTTTTTTGCCGTCGGGCGAAGTTGCGCCCATTGCCATTCCTCTGAAAACCGTTTGCGGCGGTGCACCTCCGCTCAGCCCGAGGCTCGCCATATCCGTTCCGGTTTTGCGTTCGCCCGTTGCCGGATTTATCAAAACGAATTCCATTCCGGTCGGTGTTAAAACGCGATACCAAAATCTGCCGTCTGGCAGAAAAACGGGACGCGCTCCGGCGCGGTCAACGAATGGCGCAGTGCTATAGCCGAGCATTTTTTCCGCCCGCGCATAATCTTCCGCCGTCAAAGCCATTTTAGCTTCGGCTTGCGGTTTTGCCTTTGCCGCCATCGGGGTTTTTCTCTGCGCCGAAACGGACAAAGCCGAAACGCAGATCGAAGCAAAAACAAAGAATTTTTGAATTTGAATTTTTCTCATAAATTATCGTGTTTTAATGAAGAAGATCATTAAAGGGAAAGAAATTGCCATCGCAAAATTGAATCTTTACATAATCAAAATTCAAAAGCAATTTATTAACTCATAACTTTTACGCGAATTGGCGAAGAAAGTTTTTTAAGAAAAGCGGAAAAATAAAAAATGCGTCGGTTGATTTCTCAAAAGACGCATTTTTAGATTCTTGATTTTACAAAAAGTTTATTTCGATTTTTTCAATTCAAAAGTTCGCGCGATCGAATCGGTGTAATTTCTGATCGAGCGAAGTTTATCGCGTTCGCCCGTGAACATTAGAACATAAACGGTCGATTTATCGGCTTTGAGAAAATAATATCTTCCGCTCATACTGCGTCCCGAATCAAGAAATTCGTAATTGAAAACCGTGCCGTCCAGATTACCGCTGAAGTTTTCCTGTTTTCCGGCAACGAAACCTTTTGAAAATTGAATTTTTTGTTCTTCGCGCTCGATCAAATCCGCCAAAAGATCGCCTTCTCTAAAAGAAAGTTTACGAATCTTTAAATATCCGTCGCGGCGGTCGCCGTAGATATATTCGACATTCGGATTCGTCACCGTCGGTTTGAACGCCATTTTCCAAGTCGTGTTCGGCAGATCAAACGTGTAATCAGCATTTTCATCGGAAAAAGTCTGACTTTGCGCAAAAGCCGAAAGCGCAAACAATAAACCGAAAATCAGGGCAAGCGGGAAAGTAATTTTATTTATTTTCATTGTCTTAAATCTTCAATGGTAAACTTCGGACATTTTAACTTATTTCATTGCGAAACACTAAATTTTAGATGCGAAAATTGTCGGTTTCCGTTGTATTGCAGCAACCGAAAATCTTGGATTTAACCTGATTTTTCAATCATTGAAAGAATAAATCGAATTTAAATGAACAAATTTTTTCGCCCAAATCATTTTCGTTCGCGTCTAAGATTACGGAAACATTTTTGAAAATATTCAAAAAAATTAAGCAATTATAGAATTCAAGAGGTATAAAAATGAGCAGACGGAATTTTTCCGCGATTTATAAACTGACGGCATTTCTGATGATTTACGCGATGTTCGCGCCGATGTTCGCATTTGCGGCAAACGATACGGTTCCGAAAACAGCAAGTTTGTCGGAAGATAAAAAGATTCTCCACGTTTTAAATCGTCTCGGTTTCGGTGCGCGTCCGGGCGATGTCGAACGTGTTAAAGCGATCGGTTTACAGAAATACATCGAACAGCAATTGAATGCACCTTCGACCGACAGCGCAGAAGTTGCGGCGCGTTTGCAGAACTTCGAAGTTTTGAATATGGAAACGGCGGACATTTTCGCCAAATATCCGAATCCGGGCGCGTTGCTGAAAAATCTGCAAGGCGGCAAAAAAACGATCGCGCAGAATCTTCAAAATCAACCGAATCCGGCACAAGACGCGGAAATGACCGACGCCGAACGCAAAGAACGCCAGCAAAAATTGCGCGAATACTATCAAGAATATAATCTGCGTCCGGCGGCGCAGATTATGCAGCAAATGCAGGCTTCGCGCATCATTCGCGCAACTTATTCCGAAAATCAGTTACAGGAAGCGATGACCGATTTTTGGCTCAATCATTTCAATGTTTACAGCGGAAAAGCAGCAGTAAAATGGTATATTCCGTCTTACGAACGCGACGTAATCCGCAAAAACGCGCTCGGAAATTTCAAAGATTTGCTGACCGGAACGGCACAGCATCCGGCGATGCTTTTTTATCTCGACAATTTCCAAAGCGTTTCGCCGAACGCGCAGATGAACGGAAATCGACAGGGAAATCAGCGTTTGCAAAGAGCTTTGCAAAACGGACAACTCGATTCAAGAATGCGCGAAAATATGCGAAGCAAAGGTTTGACCGAAGCCGAGATTGATCAGCGCATTGACCGCGCGAAAAAAGCGATGGACAACCAGAAGAAAAATCAGCGCGGAATTAACGAAAATTACGCCCGCGAATTGATGGAACTTCACACGCTCGGCGTTGACGGTGGTTACACGCAAGCCGATATTGTCGAGGTTGCAAAAGCATTTACGGGTTGGACAATCGCCGATCCGCGCGGTTATCGCAAAGCCGCCGCAAACGATATTCAAGGCAAAGAAAATAAACAACTCGAACGTCTGCAAAAAATGGCGGGCGTGCCGAACGATCTCGAATCGGGCGAATTTTATTTCAACGAACGCTGGCACGAAGGCGGCACGAAAAACATTCTCGGGCAAAAAGTGAACGAAGGCGGAATGAAAGACGGTTTGAAAGTCATCGACATTCTCGTTTCGCATCCTTCGACCGCGAAATTCATTGCGCGTAAACTCGCCGTGAAATTCGTTTCCGACAATCCGAGCGAAGATTTGGTCAAACGCGTTGCCGACGCTTTTCATAAATCGAACGGCGACATCAAAACGACGCTTCGCGCACTTTTCAACGACAAAGATTTTTACGCGAAGGAAAATTATCGCGCGAAGATCAAAACGCCGTTTGAATTGATGGTCAGCTCGCTGCGTGCGCTCGATGCCGACGTAAAAGCGAGTCCGGCTTTGATCTCGATGCTCAATAAAATGGGCGAACCGCTTTACGGATATATCGCGCCGACAGGTTATCCCGACACGGCGGAAGATTGGGTAAACACGGGCGCGCTTCTCGAAAGAATGAATTTTGCGGTCGCGCTTGCGTCAAACCGAATTCCGCAGGCGAAAGTTAATTTGAAAGAATTTGAGGCAACTTCAAAAGATCAAATTCTCGAAAAAGCCGTAAACGGAATTTTGGAAGGCGACATTTCCGCGTCAACGAAACAAACGCTCGAAAAACAGCTTGAACAGCCTTTGATCGAGCCGAAGCTTGCGCCCGATGCGGACGATATGGAAATGCAAATGCCCGCGATGCAAGGCGGACAAAACACACGACGCGCAAACGGCGGACAAGCAAGATTGCTCGCGCCGAGCGGCAATTCGGAAGTTTTCAAAGTTGTCGGACTGCTTTTGGGTTCGCCCGATTTTCAACGTCAATAAGATTTTAGCCACGAATGAACACGAAACAACACGAATTAAGCAATCGTGAAGTTTCGTGTTTTTTTGATAAAGATATGAAACCAATATTTTCTGCAATCATTTCATTTTCGCTTCTTTTTACGCTTTCTTGTTCGGTAAAAGCACAAAACAAACAGCTTAGCGATCAAGAAAAATATAAACTCGCGGCTGAATATTCAAAAGAAACGAATGGGCTTTCGGTGCTGGTAATGAAGGGTGAAAAGATCGTTTTTGAAGATTATTCAAACGGAAATTCAGCCGATAAACCTTGGATTTTAGCAAGTGGGACAAAATCTTTTTCGGGCGTAATGCTTGCCGCCGCGATCGAAGATAAATTGGTGAAAAGCTTCGACGAAAAAGTTTC